>VSOA01000348.1 GCA_009774585.1 Lachnospiraceae bacterium | reverse complement strand
ATAGCAATAGGGACGTAAGAGAATCTGGTTTACTGGCCATATGACCTTACCGACCTATTTGCTGACTAACACCAAAAAAGAAAAAAGAATTCAAATAAAGTAATTTTAACGGCGTTGCAACCGATTGAGCAGAAAAAAATGTATTTATTTCACAAAAAAGCTTGCTATTTCTGTACAATGTGTTATATAATGAAAATGCGAAAACGATTAAGGGGAAAGATACAAGCCCGGCATTGCGAAATGCGATGTGAAAAGATGTACAATTATTCACTTACAAATTTTTAAGGGAGGATTAATAATGAAGAAGAAATTAGTAAGTATGTTATTATGCTCCGCAATGGTAGCATCCATGTTGACAGGTTGCGGCGGTTCTGGCGACGAAGCACAGGCGCCTGTAACAACAGACGAAGCACCTGCGGCAGACACAGAGACAGAAGCACCGGAAGCAGACGCGGAAGCAGAGGCGCCGGCAGCAGACGCAGAGACAGAAGCAGAAGCACCGGCAGCAGGTGGTCTTGCTTACACGGGAGACTTAAACCTCATGCACTACTCTACATCTGAGGAGTCAGAAGGTAACGGTGGCTCTGACGGATTCCGTACCATGATCGCAGAGTGGAAAGAAGCTAACCCGAACATCAACTTAGTTGAAAACGTTCTTGCGAACGATGAGTACAAGACACAGATTGCTACACTTGCAGCAGCAGATGATCTGCCGGATGTATTCTTGCTTCAGGGCATGAACACAAAGGCATGGGCAGAGCAGGGGCTGGTAATGGATTTGACAGATATCATCGCTCAGTCTCCTTACGCAGCAGATTATCAGGAAGCATATTATACACCTTTCAAAACTGCTGACGGTAAGATTTATGGACTTCCTGCATTGACAGGTGGTACTTGTACGGTAGTTGTATATGACAAGCAGATGTGGAAAGATGCTGGCTTTGATTCTTTCCCGGCTACATGGGATGAGGTTCTTACGGCTAAGGAATACTTCTCCGGCGAAGGCATTGATACAATCGCATTCGGTAACAGCGGTAAGTGGCAGGCTAACTCTTGCTTCATGTCCACAATCGGTACAATGTTTACAGGCAAAGAGTGGTTCCAGTCTATTATTGACAAGGGCGGTGCAGCATTTACAGATGATGATCAGGTAGCAGCTCTTAAGTTTGCTCAGGACGCATTCAACTCAGGCGTATTTAACGCTGACTTCAACGCAGTATCTAATGAGGATGCTCGTGAGTACTACATCGCCGGCGATGCAGCAGCATTCATCGGTGGTAACTGGGATGTTTCCTATATCATGGCTACTCTGTTAGAGGCAGATGAAGAGAAGTACAACAATATCGGTTTTGCAACATTCCCGTCTATTGAGGGAGCAAAGATGTCTAATGTTCAGAACATCGGTATGGGTTATGGTATGGCTATCAACGCTAAACTGGCAGATGATCCGGATAAGCTTGCAGCAGCAATCGACTTGATTTACAAGCTGACAGGTCCTGACTTCTCTAACTTCGTAGCTTCTAACTATGCACTTGGCGGTTTGACAGCGGTAGACAATGTTGACCTTAGCGCATTCGATCAGATTACACAGGACTTCTATAATTGGTCTTATGTTGATACAGAGCCTTGTGAAATTTATGATTCCTATGTAAGCAGCGCAGTATGGGATGTTTACAACACAGAACTTCAGGAACTGTTGAATGGCGACACAGACGCGGAAACAGTAGCGGCAGATGCACAGGCATCTTATGAAGCTAACTATTAAAAATAATCGTATTCGTAATTAAATAGCAGTACTAATGAGGGGTTTCGTCCATTGAGTCGGACGGAACCCCATTTTCAATCTAATCATTTACATTTTCGTAAGGAGGTTACGCATTATGCTTAGATCAATTAAGCCAAAGGGGTGGAAAATAGCGTTATATCTTTGCATTCCCGTAATATGGTATGTTTTTTCCGTATTTGTACCTCTTATTACCGCATTGTTTTACAGCCTTTTTGAATGGAAGGGCGGGCCAAATAAAACATTTATCGGACTGGACAATTACATAGCATTGATTAAAGATGGTACCTTCTGGCAGGCGTTTGGTCACAATATTTATCTGGTTATTGCTTGTATTATCGGACAGGTAGGCATTGCATTTGTATTTGTTCTGATTGTCAATTCCAGACTGGTCAAGTTAAAAGGTATCCATAGAACGTTCGGATTCTTCCCAAGTACGATTTCAGCGGTATGTATCGGTTTTATCTGGACAATGATTTATGACTATAAAAGAGGTATTTTGAACTGGTTCCTGACAGCAACCGGACATGAGGATTCCGTGCAGGTATGGCTGAACAACCCGAAACTGGTAATGTTTTTGGTAGCGATACCGCTTGTATGGCAGTTTATCGGTTACTACATGGTAATCCTTTTGTCGGCAATATCTTCCGTAGATGCGGAGATATTTGAAGTTGCCGAGCTGGATGGCGCGAATGCTTTCCAGAGAGCTATTTACATCGTATTACCTCTTATTAAAAATACATTGCTTGTATGTATTACACTTTGTGTAGCCGGTAACATGAAAGCATTCGATCATATCTTCACAATGACAGAAGGCGGACCGGGGACGGCTTCCATGGTAATGGCTATGTACGGTTATAAGATTTCCTTTGCACAGATGAATATGGGTTATGGTAGTGCGATTTCTGTAGGAATCTTTATTGTCAGTCTTGTAGTCATCGGCGGAAGCCAGAAAGTTGTTAATTTGTTTATGCAGGGGAAGGGGGTTGAATAATATGGCGCAGATGGAAGAAATTAAGGGCAGTTATACAACCGCCGACAGAGTGAAAAGAGGTATCCTTGCATTTTTCCTCAATTTTCTTATGATTGTATTTTCGGCATCCTGTATTTTCCCTCTCGTATGGATGTTTTACTCATCCTTGAAGACGAAGAGAGTATTTAATGCGGATATTATCGGACTTCCGAAAGAACCTACATTCAGTAACTATATTAAGATTATGACGAATCAGGATTATCATATTGGACAGTCCATGATGGCGAGTGTGCGTACGACTGTGCTTTCCTTATTCTTTATCGTACTTTTTGGATTTATCGTAGGCTATATTCTTTCCAGAATTAAGTTTAAGGGAAACCGTATTCTGTACGTGATGTTCCTGATGGGTATGCTGATTCCGGTTCATTCGCTTCTTGTACCGATTTATGTTGTATTTAATAAGACCGGACTCGGTAATCAATGGTTCACGTTGATTATACCGTATGTTGCTTTTGGTCTGCCGATGGCGGTGTTTTTAGTGGAAGGCTTCATCAAGGCAATTCCGGTTGAGTTGGAGGAAGCGGCGGCAATTGACGGCAGCTCATTTACCAGAACGCTATTCAGCATTATATTGCCGGTTGCAAAACCGATTCTTGTAACGATTGCGATTATTCAGGTGTTCTCATGCTGGAACGAGTTCTCTTT
>VSOA01000347.1 GCA_009774585.1 Lachnospiraceae bacterium | reverse complement strand
GTAATATTCCGGAGCAAAATAGAGCAGATGTTGCTAGGGCATGGATATTACTTCAAAACCAAACATTATCGGTGGATGAAATTGAAATGTGCAGCCAAAATCTGAATTTTTTGCAAAATCAAAAAGAGCAGATGGATTCACGAGATTATCTTAACATTGATTTTGTAAAGATGTGTAATATTTTGGGAGTGGCTGATAATGAGAACATATTAAAGGAAATAGCTGTGTTGCGAAATATCTCTCAAAATCAAGGAGAGCTTCAAAGAGCGCTTAACAATTTGATTCAGATTAGAGAGAATCTTCATCGAGAACATAATAAAATTATACAATCAGGAGTATGTCCATACTGTGGTTATGATTGGTCTGGTAATGATTATTTAGAGGAACATTTTAAGTCGACGAAGAAGATACTCCAGAAATTGTTGGCACAAGACGGTGAGAAATATTCGCTTCAAGTTGAAAAAATTGAAGAAGAAATGGATAAGAATATTTTGCCATTATTGATAAATAAAATAAATGAACTTTTAAACCTTGATGTTATACGTGCGTATCGTAAATTTGATTCAAAAGTAAAGTTTGTTAGCATGTTAGATCAGGGAAAGCCGATGTTAGAAACATCAAAAAGGAGGATTATTGACGATAAGAGAGAACTAGTCGGTGATGTTGAAACGCAAATCGCTGTATTACTTGAAGAGTGCTATCAGATTGGAAATTCATTTTCAAACGATTACTTGATGGCAGATGAAAAATATCATTTTGAGAATATTCGGCAAAAGTATGGCTTGATGGATAATATTATAAATAGAATGATGCCCGATGATATTGAACAAAAGAAACAGTACATATTAGTGCAGTTCTATGAATCTTTTGATAAATTAAGAGACGAGATAGAGACAATGGAAAAACAGAAAGAGACACTTTCTGAAATAAAGGTGCAGCTTAAGGAGTATTCAAGCGCATATAATGCGGCTATAGAAGCATATAAGAAGCAAATTATTGATGAGATTGAGATACCGTTTTTTGTATATTCTTCGCGGTTGTTACAGTCTTATCAAGGAGGGCAGGGGGTCTTGATGGAGAATGATGGGGAATCTATCAGATTTAAGGCTCCGGGAAAGGAACACGACATTTTGTATACAATGAGTTCGGGACAATTGTCGGCTGTTTTATTGTCGTTTTCTCTTGCCCTAAATAAAATTTATGCAAGTGATGGAATTAAAACGGTCATGATTGATGATCCAATACAGTGTATGGATGATATAAATATGATTTCATTTGTTGAATTGTTGAGAAGGGAATTTGATGATTGTCAGATTATTCTATCGACTCATGAGGAAGATTTTTCGAATTTTATACGATATAAATTTAAGAAATATGGATTGGTAACTCAAGCAATCACTTTAAAGGATGCGTAAGATAGAGGGATATTTTGAGGCATGTCTAAACTTATTCACCAACAAATCTGTCAATATGCAGCAAATGCCGTTTACTGCAAAACACTTTGAGAATAAATATGATATAATCATCGAAGGAGGTGTCAAATGGACTATGTAGAAGGACTTAATCTATCAATTGCATATATAGAAGATCATCTGCTTGACGAGATTGATTATGGAAGAGCTGCCCAAATAGCCGGAATGTCCAAGTCAACTTATCAACGATTTTTTTTACTGATTGCGAATATGACACTGGATGAATATATCAGGAAGCGTAAACTCCAATATGCCGTGAGAGAATTAATGGATACCGAACAAAAGGTCATTGATATCGCCATGAAGTATGGATATCATTCGGCAGCGGCATTTTCGCGTGCAGTGCGCATTTATACAGGAAATACACCAAATGGAGTTAGAAAAGAAGGTTCGTCTGCCTACTTTCCCAGATTACACTTCAAACTTCGGATTGAGGAAGGAGAGATGATGATGAATGAAACTGGTATTGTAAAAATTGAAGAACATAGGAATGAAAAGGTGGTCTGTTTCACAGTAGATTGTGTTGATCCGGAAAACGAAGCATGGGGACAGATGTCCGAGTGGTGTAAAAAGAATGTACCGGACCGCACTGCCAGAAGATACATAGGAGTTGCGCCATCCGGGCACCATCCTCAAGACGAGGGACATCAAAATGCGTCTGAACATGTAAGACATCCTTACAAAGCAATGATGTATCTTATAGGTGATGAATGTGGTCAGAAAGAATTCTGTGGACTGCAGGTTGAAGATGCTCCTTCAGGTTTATTTTTGGTTAATAATGTTACTCTAAATCAATTTAATGAAAATAACGAGTTAGATATAGCACTTAGTATGATGAAGGCTTCCGAGGCTTTCGTTGAATTTATGAAAAACACTGGGGAATATGAATTTGATTGTCAGGCGGGGCTTTTTTATGAGGAACATATCTTTTCAGAGAGATGGTTTCAAAACGGCGGGGTTCCGGATGGCTTTCGCATGTGGGTGCCAATCATCAAGAAGTGAAAGATATTTGACTTATGCCCGCCTATACGGTACGCTGATAATGATGAAAAGACGGACAAATGCCAGATCAAGTTGGAGGGGTGATACATGCTGATGAAGAAAAACAAAGACCTTGAAGCACTGATTGAGAGAATCGATAATAACGTGGCTAATAACTACAAGGATGCGGCACAAGACTATCTGAAACAGTATGAGACAAGGCTTCAGGAGCTTTTGGAGAAGAATGCTCTAAAAGACAAGCAGAAAGCGCATTACGAGTCGTTGCTAGACAATTATAAGGAAAGGCTGAAAGAATTTCGTCACAAAGACCAGAAGCCATACTGGACGTAGAAATCTACAGTTCCTGCACATATATTTTCTCAATTTCGCTCCAAGGCGCCATCTTCCTATCAATAACCCTGAAACCATATTTCTCGTAGAGATTTTCCGGCATTCCATGAGCAGTTCTTGGCATATTCACTTACTTTTTCCCACATATCGTCAGATGAGGTGATCATTTGAAAATTCATAGTAATTTCTCCAATTAGTTTAGTTTACCTGACAAAAAGTATCGTAATAGATATTCTGCGTATTGTTTGTCAAGACAGTCAGTCTGTCATTATTATCCCACAAATGGTCTAACTGCGCCATATTTTTATCAGGATCTGCCAGCAGGTTAGCCAAATGATCAAGTTCCAGCAATTGACTTTCATCAAGCGTCTGTATTCCGCCGCGCAAATATAAGGGCTGGTAGGAATAAAAGATTTCGTCGTTCATCAGTGCGTGAAAATCCATCAACAAATATTCGCATACACCTTCCAAAGGATTTGGTGAAAACACATCCAGCCTTTTATCTAAGCTATTTGCCCTCAAACCAAGCCATGCTTCCGAAGCGGTTATGAATTTTCGGCGCGGCAGATCAAATTGGCTGTAGCCAAAACGTGGTTCGTATTCATAATAGCCGTCAACGTCTGCTAGGACCCATCTGTTTTCAGCAAAATCCCAATATTCGTTTACCCAGTGTTCCATGT
>VSOA01000346.1 GCA_009774585.1 Lachnospiraceae bacterium | reverse complement strand
TGACATAGATGACCCGCGTATCTTTACGACAAATACCGTCCGGCTGCCCGTCAGTGTCCCCTCCATGATTTTGACGCACGGCAATTTTCTCCAGTACCGCCATATATGCGTCATAGACCGGCTGCGCCTGCATAAGCATCCCTGCACCGCCTCCGTAAGTATAGTCATCAACCTTACCGTGTTTGTCCATTGTATAGTCCCGAATATTAACCGCCTCTATGGAAATATATTCTCTTTCCACCGCTCTCCCAAGAATGCTCGTATGCAGTCCTTGCATTACCATTTCTGGGAAAAGCGTCAGTATATGGAAATTCATCATGTCTCTGTCAACCTCACGCCCCTGAATCTGCCAGTTTGATGCTGCTAAATTAGTCCGTCCATGATATGCACCGTAATCTTTGAACGTTCCATATCAATCTCACGAACACATTCCTTGATTGCCGGAAGCAGGATCTCCGTCTTGTCTTCCCGCTCTACCACATAGACATCATTGGCTCCTGTCACAAGGACATCCTTGACTCTGCCAAGATACTCTCCCTCCTGCGTCACAACTTCCATATCAATCAAATCTGCGATAAAGTATTCATCCTTCTTTAAACGCACTGCCTTATCCCTCGTGACATACAGTTTCGCATTTTTATATTTTTCTATATCGTTAATGGAATCATAACCTTTGAACTTGATGATGGCGTACTGCTTAAAGAATTTTACGCCCTCAATCTCCATATTCAGGCGTTCTCTTCCCGTATCCATAATCACTTCTTTTAATTTCTTAAAGCGGGAAGCGTCGTCCGTCGTAGGAAATACTTTAACTTCTCCCCTGATTCCATGCGTCTGCGTAATGACGCCCACCTGCAATTCAGATATCATTTCTTCCTCCAGAATATATACGGAACACTTATAAAAACAACCCCACAGATTACTCTATGAGGCTGTCCGGTTAAATGATTTCTACATCCACTCTCTTATTATCTTTGGATGACGCTGCTTTTACGACAGAGCGTATCGCCTTAGCAATGCGCCCCTGTTTGCCGATTACCTTCCCCATATCCGCAGCTGCAACATGAAGCTCGACAATAATATTCCTGCCGTCTTCTTTCTCTGTCACAACAACTTCATCCGGGTTATCGACTAGCGCTTTTGCTATTACTTCAACCAATTCTTTCATAGTCCACCTCCAAAAGCCGACTTGCTCGAATAATTTCCTGTAAAAGTAAAACTTATTTTGTTATACCAACACTCTTGAAAATTCTGCTTACGACTTCCGTAGGCTGCGCACCGTTTGCCAGCCATTTCTTAGCTGCCTCTTCATCTACTTTGTAAGTACTGGGATCTGTATTCGGATCGTATGTTCCGATTTCATCGATACATCTGCCGTCTCTCGGAGATCTGGAATCCGCTACTACGATTCTGTAATAAGGAGATTTCTTCTGTCCCATTCTTCTTAATCTGATTTTAACTGCCATTTTCTTTGCCTCCATGTAAAAATTATTGTTATTATTTTGAAACCCTAAAACGGGAATTTCATACCACCCATACCGCCGAACATTCCGCGTCCCTTCTTACCTCCCATCATACCGGGAATCTGCTTCATCATTTTCTGGGACTGTTCAAACTGCTTGATAAATTTATTGACCACCGCAATATCTACTCCTGCGCCTCTCGCAATCCTGTGTTTTCTGCTCGGATTTAAAAGTTTTGGATTCTGACGCTCCGCAGGCGTCATGCTTAAAACAATCGCTTCCATACGCGCAAGCTGCTTCTCGTCCACTATGGACTCAATGTCACCCATCTTACTTCCCATACCCGGCATCATATTCAAGATACCTGAAAGACCGCCCAGATTACGCATCTGCTTCATACTTTCCAGATAATCGTCAAAATCAAACTTGCCCTTCTTCATACGGGCAGCCATCTGCTTTTCTTTCTCTTCGTCGATATCTATATTCTGCTGCGCCTTTTCAATCAGCGTCAGAACATCGCCCATACCTAAAATCCGGCTTGCCATACGATCCGGATAGAACTGCTCCAGATCGGAAAGCTTCTCACCCATACCAATATACAAAATCGGTCTGCCTGTCACCGCCTTGATGGAAAGCGCCGCGCCACCTCTGGAATCACCATCCATTTTGGAAAGAATAACACCGTCAATTCCGACTTTCTCATCGAAATCCTTCGCCACATTGACAGCATCCTGACCGGTCATGGCATCCACAACAAGCAACGTCTGATGCACTTCCACGCTGTTCTTAATCTCTTGCAGTTCCGCCATCATTTCCTCATCTATATGGAGGCGGCCCGCCGTATCAAGAATCACGATATTATGACCGTTCTTCTGCGCATGTTCAATCGAAGCTTTGGCAATATTAACGGGTTTGTGATTCTCTCCCATGGAGAACACGTCAACCTGCTGTTTCTCACCGTTAATCTGCAATTGCTTAATCGCTGCCGGTCTGTAGACGTCACATGCGACAAGCAGAGGCTTCTTGCCTTTCAGCTTCATTTTGCCGGCAATCTTAGCGGTTGTGGTCGTCTTACCTGCACCTTGCAGACCGCACATCATAATCACGGTGATTGATTTGCCCGGTTGTAACGTAATCTCTGTCGTCTCAGAGCCCATCAGAGAAACCATCTCTTCATTGACAATCTTGATGACCATCTGTCCCGGATTTAATCCGTTTAGTACGTCGGCGCCGACAGCGCGCTCCTCCACCGACTTAACGAACTGCTTCACGACTTTAAAGTTGACATCAGCTTCCAAGAGCGCCATTTTAACCTCTTTCAAGGCAATCTTGACATCTTCCTGTGTGAGACGACCCTTGCTTCTCAAACTCTTGAAAACATTCTGCAATTTATCTGTCAGACTCTCAAATGCCATATTACAACTCCTGTAAAATCTCGGAAGACAACTGCTTAATCCGGATGCCGTACGAAGAATATTCTCCTTCATGTACTTGTTCGCTCTTCTCAAGCTGTTCTGATAACTGGTTTATTCCGGATACTTTCGCTTTAATAGTTTGGAATTTTTCTATCAGCTTAAGCTTCTCTTCATAGCCCTGCAGCGTCTTGTCACACCGCTTAACAATATCATGCACCGCTTGTCTGCTGATTCCCTCTTCCTGTGCAATCTCGCCGAGAGAAAGATTATCGTACACGATGCCTTCATAAATCTGCCGCTGATGTCTCGTCAACAGTTCTCCATAGAAATCATATAGTAAACCTTGTTCTACAATTTTCTCCATGTCACAAACCTTCTGCCGGAAACACTGTAGCCACGTTGTTCCCGACTTATGCATTCTACTATACACAGAGAAAGGTGTCAAGTGTTTTTTCTTGACACCTTTTGCCCACAGATTTTTCTCCTTTCATATTCTACTGCTCGAAAAGGCGTCTGCCATTTCTGCAAACGCCTTCCCTAGGGAACCGCTGATTAATTAGTTTTATTTTCAGCATTATCCCGTTTTGTCAGGTTTTTTAGAATGCCAGCGGAA
>VSOA01000345.1 GCA_009774585.1 Lachnospiraceae bacterium | reverse complement strand
GAATCCGTATGCGCCATCTATTACCGCCGCCGGGTAGATCGCCTTGTCTTCCTTACAGTAATCTCCGTTCGGCCGAAGAATTCCCAGTCCCATCCGATAGAAAATATCGCCTTCCCGGCTCAGCCTGACCGTTGTGATTCTGCCCACTGACTCTCTGTCCGCCGCATGCGCAGTATCCTTCGCGCTCGTAGCGCATTCCCTCACTCCGACATCATTCGTGGCGCCGGCATCATTCATGACACCGGTATCATATCGGAATTTCCAAAGCCCGTGAGCGCCAAGCGCCATGTAGAATACGCCCCGTCGCCCGTTCTCGCCCCTCACCTCAATCTTGCTTGCGCAGTCAATCAAAGCAAAATCTACCGTAGGGAAATGTTCCGGCATCTTCCGTTGGTAGAAAGTCAATCCGCCGTCCTCACTGATATAACACTGCGACGCTTCTCCAAACCCGTAGAAAATATCGCTGTCCATACGGTCTGAAAAGACCTTCATGCCGCCCTTTAGCACTCTCCTGCCCATCAGGTCATATACTTGCGCCTGCATGAAATGCTCTCCGCCGTCCGTACTTGCCACCACCATATTTACCGGAAGCCTGTCTCCCTCTGCCACTGACCACACAATCTTGCTGCAGTCCGGCGATACCGCCACCCACCCGCTGTTCACATTGGGCGTCTCTATCCGATGAAACGCCTCATCCAGTTCTTCCGTAATTCCATACGGCATAGCCAGCCTGCGGAATGTCCGACACTGATCCTCAGACACGATGAGTCCGCCTTTCGTTTTTCCTTTCCAGTTTCCCCGCGGCGTCACCACAACGAAATTTGGATTCTCGTCAGAATAATCCGCATTGATACAGGTGATATAGCGGTTGCCCTCCGCATCGTCAAAGGAATTGTCGCATGGCCGGTCAAGCTGCCTGAACGCAAACCCGCCCAAGTCTCCCAGAATATCTATCACTTTCACTTCTCCTGACGGCGGACTGTATAGGTTCAGGTGCACCGTCTCCTCCAAGCCGTCGCACCAATCGCTGAACACGACCTCCTCTTCCGTCAGGTTTCTTGTACGGAAAACTCCAGTCCCCGTGTTAAACCACGCTTCATTCTCATCAAAAGGATTGATTTTCAAATCCGACAACCAGTGAACAATCGAATGACCGCCATTATAGCAAGGCTTCATATAGGAAGTTCGAAAATCCATCCTGCCCTTGTCCAAATCATACAGAATCTCTTCCCATGTCTCTCCGTAATCATACGAACGATAGATGCTGTCGCCGTCTTCCTTGCTGATTGTAGAGCAGACCAGCATACCCGGCTTCACCGCCGCGCTTATTCCGCCAAAACCGTATTCATATCCATAGTCTTCACATACCGTTTGACCCGTTCCGGAATTACCCGTGAGTCCCGGTTGTAAACTACGCTCAGCCGCACCTGCCCTGCCGGGCGTAATCTCCTCTCCCTGCCCGAATCGCGTTCCGGTCTCTGTTATCATAATAGGATACCTGACTACCCTGCCGCCGATGACGCTCCCGCCGTCACAGCTATAACCAAGCTCACAGACGTAAGCATTCTTACCCATTACGGCATACGTTACATAGAGATATTGTTCATCTATGGTATATCTCTGAGCCACTAACCCAGCCAACTTAACGCCTTCTATCTCCCCGTCCTGCGGCTGCCACAGTTCTTCAAAAGTGACGCCTTCGTCATACGAAACATACAAACTGTGCCCTCTAAGACAATCGCTCCGTTTCGTATCCACTCCTGCACAGCCAACAAACAATGCCGTCCCGTCCTCGCTCTGTCCTGCCAGCGTCATATATCTCTCCGGAAACGACTTTATATTCTCCCAAGAAATCCCACGGTCCGGACTATACCATAACCCGGAATCCTGCGAGGCAAACCAAAGTTTATTCTCATCTGTCTTATCAACAGTCAAACGATATCCCGTCCCCCGCCCGTTCATATTTCCATGGACATGCATGGGCATTTCATAGTATCTGAATGACTCTCCGTAATCATCAGATACCGCTATCCTGCCATGATAAGACGCATTGATTCCGCAGGCGATATACAGCCGCTGCGGATGATTGTCATCCAGCGCCACCGCCGTCGGAAACGTCTCGCTCAAATCATTCATCGTCACATGGTCGATTAAGCTGACCCAACGCTGCACATCCGCATCAAAACGATACACGCCGCCGATATCCGTTCTGATATACAACACATCCTTTTTCTTAGGATGATATATGAAACCTGTCACATAACCGCCGCCGGGAATCGGAAGGTTCCGGTATGTATATTCCAATGTCTGCATGATATATCCCCCTTCTTTTGCCTCTATTGTATCATATAGATAAATGCCACAGCGTAAACCATTCCGGCAAGAATTGCGGTGCAATTCTTGTGACGCAAGCCGCCGGGCTTGCGTCTATTGTATCATCTTACCATTTAGCATACCAACAATATATAGCAAAAATTTGATGTATTATACATCCAAAAATTACACTTTCATTTTGCGCCCTCTTCTTATATATTGGGGAAAATAAGTTTTATGTTTTTATGTGATTTAATACCATTAGTTTGTGATTTTATGCAATGTAACTTGAAATCGGATAGGATATAATCGTAACTGTTCACATTTGAAACATGTGGAAACGAATGTAGAAACAGCGCTGTGCGAAGTACGGCATAGCAGAGTTACGACTAAAATATTTCATTAACCAATACAACATTAAGGAGGATTTACATTATGAAATTTAACAACGGCTGCTGGTTATTTAAAGAGGGATGTTCCTGTTTCTCTCCTAGCGAAGTCTACTACACAACAGTAGGAGACACGGAGGTAACTCTGTGCGCACCGACTCATCCGATTCGCGGACGCGGCGATACGCTCGGCGGTGTTAATCTCACAATCCGCATTACCTCCCCCATGCCCGGTGTGTTTCGGATACAAACCTATCATCACATGGGAACGGTTCAGAAAACGCCCGAATTTGAGCTGAATCTGGATCACCCCCAGACTCTTCAGGTAGAAGATAAAGATGACACGCTGAAGATTACAAGTGGATCGCTGTCATTAGTAATTACCAAAAATCCTTGGTCCATGGCTTATATGAGAGACGGCAAAGTCCTCACGAAGAGCAGCAGAAACGACCTCGCCCTGATGAAAACGGATTATAAAGGCGATTATTATGAAATAAACGGCGACCTCGAAAACACATATATGCGCGAACAGTTAAGTATCGGCGTCGGTGAACATCTATACGGTACGGGAGAGCATTTTACTCCTTTTGTCAAGAACGGTCAGACAGTAGAGATTTACAATGAGGACGGCGGTACGAGCACCGAACAGGCATATAAGAATATTCCTTTCTATCTCTCCGACAAAGGCTACGGCATTTTAGTCAACCATCCGGAACGTGTTTCTTTTGAATTCGGTACGGAAAGTGTGAACAAAACTTCCTTCTGTGTGGAGGGCGGAAGTCTGGACTATTTCTTC
>VSOA01000344.1 GCA_009774585.1 Lachnospiraceae bacterium | reverse complement strand
TATACGGAATGCTTGGAGTAATGATTTTTAAGCCGCTTGTTTATAGGTGGGAGCAGAAATTATACAAAGGTTCCATGACGCATCAGTTTACCGGGGGTGCGAATCTGTTGGCGGCAGTGCTGGTGCTCACGGTCATGATTCTTCCGACGGTGATAAGCGTCAGTGAGTCGGCGCTCAGGGAGGTGCCGCAGGAATTGAAAGCATCTTCTTTGGCACTTGGAGCATCTCATATGCAGACGATTTTCCATGTAGTCATACCGGCGGCCAAACCGGGTATTGCCACGGCGGTTGTATTAGGTGTAGGGCGTGCGATAGGAGAGGCGATGGCAATTAATCTGGTTTCGGGAGGCTGCGTAAATATTCCGCTGCCGTTTGCTTCCGTCAGATTCCTGACGACGGCAATCGTCAGTGAGATGGGATATGCAAGCGGTCTGCACCGGCAGGCTTTATTTACGATAGGACTGGTGTTATTTGCTTTTATTATGTTGGTTAATCTGGCGCTTAATCATATCTTATGGGGAGGAAATCAATCGAATGACCGGTAAGATAAGAGACGGTCTTTTGTATGTACTTATTTATCTGGCGTCATTGATCACCGTCATGCTTCTTGTAGGAATCACTGCGTATGTTTTTATAAAAGGAAGCGGATTCTTACGCTGGGCTTTTCTGACGTCTGTAACGAGTGTAACGAAAGGGATTGACGGGATAGCGGGCAATATTGTCAATACATTATACGTGGTGATTTTAACGCTTCTGATTGTGACACCTATCGGAGTCGGCGCGGCGATATGGATGAACGAATATGCCGGCAGGAATCGTTTTGTCAGGCTGGTTGAATTTACGACACAGACGCTTGCAGGGATTCCGTCTGTGATTTTCGGACTGTTCGGTATGGTGTTTTTCGGGCGTACACTTGGACTCGGCTACTCAATTCTTACCGGTTCGCTCACGCTTGCGATGATGGTTCTGCCGTTAATTACGCGTAATACGCAGGAAGCGCTTAGAGCGGTGCCTGAAAATTACCGTCTAGGCGCGGTCGGTATGGGCGCAACGAAATGGTACATGATACATACGATTTTGCTTCCCTGTGCCATGCCGGGAATCGTGACGGGGGTATTGCTTGCGGTGGGACGAATCGTTGGGGAGTCTGCTGCGCTGTTCCTCACCGCAGGCAGTGGTTATTTACTTCCTGATCCGGGCGGGGGGATACTGCATAGAATGATGGAATCCGGCGGTACGCTTACGGTACAGCTTTATCTGAGTATGTCTAAAGCACGCTATGATGTGGCGTTTGGTATTGCGGCAGTACTGCTATGTATTGTGCTTGCAATTAATTTGTTGACCGGACTGTGTATGAGGAAGATGAATAGGACGCTCAGATGATAAATCAAAAATAAGTGCTGACATGGGCGGACATTATGAAGACAAAGAACGATCACATCAAAATAAGAACAGAACGCTTAAACCTATATTATGGTGATAAGCATGCGCTTAAGGACGTCGGAATGGAGATATATGCCAATAGAATAACCGCTCTGATCGGGCCGTCCGGATGCGGAAAATCCACTTTTTTGAAGACACTTAACAGGATGAACGATCTGGTAAGCGGTGTGAGAATGAATGGCAGTGTCTATCTGGATGAACGTGATATCTATGCGCCGCAGGTCGATGTGACGAAGCTGCGGAGAAGAGTGGGCATGGTATTTCAGCAGCCCAATCCTTTTCCGATGAGCATCTATGACAATGTTGCTTATGGACCGAGAATCCACGGGACAAAGGACAAATCTAAATTGGATGAGATTGTTACTGACAGCCTTCGCAGAGCGGCAATCTGGGAGGAGGTAGAGGATCGGCTGGACCAGTCGGCATTTGGTTTGTCGGGCGGGCAGCAGCAGAGGCTGTGTATTGCGCGGGCGCTGGCGGTGCAGCCGGAGGTCATATTGATGGATGAGCCTACTTCGGCGCTTGATCCGGTTTCGACATTCAGGACAGAGGAGTTGATGAAAACACTCAGAACAAATTATACGGTGGTTGTGGTGACGCACAATATGCAGCAGGCAGCGCGGGTGTCGGATGATACGGCTTTTTTCCTGAATGGGGAATTAGTGGAATCGGGGCGGACCAAAGAACTTTTTACTTATCCGCGGGACGGGAGAACGAGGGACTATATTACCGGTAAGTTTGGATGAAATCATGCGTCGGTGCACAACGATAGTCAATGTGTATCAGGGTGACAGAACAGGCGATTTTACCTGAATTTTACATTTCCTTTACACAATTATGATAGTGCGGCGGATAAATTCATGATAATTTCAAACCATATAAGAGATGTGTAACAGTAAACACCATTTGCAGGAAACAAGGAGTTCCCTGAATGATATATGGTATGGAGGTTAGCATGGATTTTTTTGATGTACTGACGATGATAGGCGGACTTGCATTATTTTTGTATGGAATGCACCTTCTGGGAGAAGGTTTGTCCAAGGCAAGCGGCGGCAGGATGGAACGGATACTGGAGAAACTGACTGACAGCAGACTGCGGGCGGTACTGCTCGGCGCTGTCGTCACGGCGGTTATTCAATCGTCGTCGGCGACGACCGTCATGGTGGTGGGTTTTGTTAATTCTGGTATCATGAAGCTGACACAGGCGATTGGCGTAATCATGGGAGCCAATGTGGGGACAACCATTACCTCATGGATTTTGAGTCTGACGGGAATCGAGGGCAGCAGTTTTGTTGTGCAGATGCTCAAACCGACGTCGTTTTCACAGATATTTGCAATTGTCGGTGTGATGCTGTTACTCTTTTCCAAGAAGGATAAACACAAAAACATCGCAACGATTCTAGTGGGGTTTGCAGTATTGATGTTCGGAATGGATACGATGTCTGGGGCGGTCAAGCCGCTGGCTGACGTGCCGGAGTTTACGAATATTCTACTGCTGTTTTCCAGTCCCATTCCGGGAATGATTGCAGGAATCATACTGACGGCGGTGATACAAAGTTCCTCAGCATCTGTCGGTATTTTGCAGGCGTTGTGCGCTACGGGAGCGGTATCATATGCCACGGCGGTGCCTATTATTATGGGACAGAATATCGGTACTTGTGTTACGGCGCTTTTATCTTCTGTGGGCACTTCGAAGAATGCGAGAAGAGCGGCGATTGTTCACCTGTATTTTAATCTGATCGGAACGATCGTGTTCATGGCTGTTTTCTATCTGCTGAATGCAGCGGTCAGTTTTCCGTTTATGAGTCAGGCGGCGCAGCCATACGGTATCGCGGTGGTTCATACGGTGTTTAACGTGTTTGCGACTGCGTTGCTTCTGCCTTTCTCTGCTATGTTGGAGAAGCTTGCATACGCTACAATACGGGAAGACGATGCGGAGAATGTCCATGTACGGTATATAGATGAGGATGTCAGAGCGCTGGACAGCAGATTCATGAACAATCCTGCGCTTGCCATGGAACAGTGCCGTAAAGTAATCTGTCATATGGCGCAGACCGCGCAGGCAGCCTGTGAG
>VSOA01000343.1 GCA_009774585.1 Lachnospiraceae bacterium | reverse complement strand
ATGAAAAAAGACTATAACCGTTACTGTCATAGTCTATTAAAGATTGAGGAAGTCTCTTTGTTTACTTGTATTTGTTTGTCACCCCTACGCACTATCCAACATCACTGGTCTTTACGCCGTCAAAAAGTATCATTACATGAAAATGCTCTTTCTTTAATGTGCCGTTCGTATTCAAATCTTTATCATGTAGGGGAGAAATCACTCATTTGCCCCATGCAGATACGACAACCGAGATTATCAAGCATCAGTCCGCAGAACTCTGCTTTTGTCATCTATGTCATTCTATCCGGTTTATTACAATAATTTTAAAATGTTTTCCGGATTTTCTCCACATCCAGCATCTCAAGGTCCCCCGCCAGTTCTATCAACTCTGCCTCCAGACAAAACAAATCTACTGCTGTAGCAAAAAAATCCAGTATCACATTTATGGCAACTGCAATCACAATGGCCTTTGCAGGGATTTCAAGCTGTAAAAGCAGAATCGTATAGCAGGCAAGAGCACCTTCGGGAATGGGCGGTGTAGCCACAGCCAGTACTACCGCAATAATCAGCGCTGTAATCAGCCATACCGGGGATATCTTCACACCATAAATCTCCGCCATGCAAATTCCCATTACAAAATATAAAATAGAAAATCCCGGCATGAATACCACCTGACCAAGAGGAACACCGAAATTTACAATTTTTTTATCAATCCCCGGTTTTTCCTCGCACACTTTCCTGTTCTCCAAAAATGCGGCAGCAGAAGAAGCTGTTGTCAGACCGATCATAAAAACCGGAAAAACTTTTTGCAGGAAGACTGCCGTAGAAACTTTTTTACGAATGCATACAAGACCTATATAAACCGCCATGAGAAAGACATCCCCAAGCAGCATAACCGGCAGTACTTTATAGGCTTTCAGCAGTACAGAAAAGTTTTTACCAAGAATCATATTGAAAAGACTGCCAAAAATGAAAACGGGGACAAAAGCACTGATATTTTCCATGATTAGTAATATAATGGCATTTGCCTGATCTAAAAATAGCGAAACAATCGCTGTTCTGTTCCCTAGAATCAGCATTGCCATCCCTGCAAGGACAGCAAGAAAAATAATCTGTAAAGGATTTCCCTCCAAAAAAGGAGTAAAAAAATTGTTCGGTACAATTTCAAGAACCATTTCCAGAAGTTCGGAAAGCCGAAAGGAACTTCTGCCGCTGCCTGCAAGAGGAAATAAAGGCAGGATGGCAATGCCAAATACTGTCGTAAAAATCAGTGTCATCCATAAAAACCTGCTGATTATCCGCTTTCCGACTTTTCCCAGCGTTGCAATATCCCCAATATTATAAATACCGCCTGCCACCGACAAAAATATCAGGGGCCCTGCAACAGCACTCAACAGCCCCATAAATGTGTCAAAAACAGGCGTAATCATTTCCTCTGAAAGAAAATTAATAGTTTTTTCCGGTAGAAAACTGCTTTCCATACCACAAAAAAGAACCAGTATCACTGCTGCCAGCAGTGATACTGCAGGAGATAATTTTTTCTTTTTTAATGTAAAGGTAAGGTAATTGACTCCGTTTTTGAACTGCCATGTGGGAATTTCTCCCATACCTGAAAGGATGCCTTTCATATTAGCGCTCTCTTCACCGCCATCCGAATGAACCACATCGTTTCTTTCTCCCGGAATAGAAAAACTGGCATACAGACGGTTTATCCGCTTTCTGCACTGAAATTGAAAAGTCCCCTTTGTGCCAATAGTTTCCTGATATTTCAGCAGTATCTCTTCCACAGCCAGTCGTGTACGGAGAATGTCCCTTTTTCCCCATTGGCGCGTTCACAAAATGTCTCTACTTCATGACACACCACATCTATATCATGATTTGTCAGTGTATAATCCTTCATTTTAAACTCCCAAAAGATTAAATCCGTTCATGCGGTACTGTTTAATCTTGTCTTTTATTTCTTCTCTCTCAGTTTTCTCACATCCAACATATCAAGACCGGCAGCCAGTTCCACAAGTTCCGCCTGCAGACAGAACAAGTTCACCGCTGTAGTAATAAATTCCAGTATTACATTGAGGGCAATCGTGGCCGCTACAGCCTCCATGGGAATCTTAAGCTGGATAAACAAAATCGTATAACAAGTCAGCGCACCGCCGGGAATAGGAGGCGCTGCCACCGCGAGTACAATGGTAATGAGACAGGCCGTAGCCAGCCACACCAGAGAAACCGTCACGCCATAGATTTCAGCCATACAAAATCCCACCACCAGAAACATAATGGAAACCCCCGGCATAAAGATAACCTGCCCTAAAGGGATACCAAAATTAACTATCCTTCTGTCAATTCCAAGATCTTTTTCACAGCACTCCATATTCACCCCAAATGCGGCAGAAGAAGATGCCGTGGTTAATGCAATCAAAAAAGTAGGCATCATCTTTTTCAGCAATACCCGGAGCTTCACCTTCCTCCTTGTGCATACTAGCACAAGATACACTGCCAGAAGAACAGCATCTCCCATAAGCATTACCAAAACCACCTTATATGCAGAAAGAAATACCGAAAAGTTGTTATCCAGTATCATACTTAAAATACTGCCGAACACAAACACGGGAACAAAAGAACTGACTGCCTCCATAATAAGCTGTATCATATAATTGGACTGTTCCACAAAGGCCGCAGCAATCGTAGCTTTGTTACCCAGAATCAGCATTGCGATTCCGATTAAAACTGCCACAAAAATAATCTGCATAGGATTCCCTTCTGTAAAAGGCGTAAAGAAGTTGCCTGGTACAATATCCAGAACCATTTGAAACAATTCAGAAAAATCAAACTTCCCCCCGCCTCCGGTTTTAAGAGAAAAAAACGGCATGACCACCACACATACGGACAGTGTCAGAAGAATCGTCATCAGCATAAAGCGTCCAATCATCCTCTTTCCGATTCTGCCCATCGTTGCCGTATCCCCAATGCTGTATATTCCCCATACAACTGAAAGAAACACCATAGGACCTGCAATGGCTGATAAAAGTCCCATAAAGCGGTTAAATACCGGGCTGATAATCTCATTTGCAAGAAAAGTCCTGAAACTCTCTGGCAAGAAACTACACACACCGGTGCACAAAAAGGCCAGTATTACGGACAGTGCCAGTGAAGCCATCTGAGAACGTTTCTTCTTTTTAGGATAAAATAAAATAAGATTCTCTCCATTTTTGTACTGCCACGCGGGTGCAACCCCCATATTGGCAAGCAGTCCCCGCAGTATCTGGCTCTGTTCTTCCTCCCCTGTATCAAAAGGATCAACCCTTTCCCCTGGCAGGAAAAGTTCCAGACGGATGCGATTAAAACGTTTGCTATATTTTTGTGCAAATACTGCCTCCATACCGAAAGCTTCTTGGTACTTTAACAACGTTTCCTCCACTGCAAGCCGGATTTGGATAATATTTCTGGCATCAACGTTCCATTCTCCAAGCGTCTTTTCTGCAAGACTGCTTACCTGCGCAATATTTTCATTATTTAATTTCATCTTTTCCATAGTTTTTTCTC
>VSOA01000342.1 GCA_009774585.1 Lachnospiraceae bacterium | reverse complement strand
GCCTATAGGCACATGGGGCCAGCGACATCTGGACTATCTGAAGCAGTACCGCAGGGTTACATACACCAATCTTCGCACAAGTGGCAAACTCAACGCTTATCTTGCCGACATCGACAGGTAGGCACAGGAACGCTTTGAAAGGCTCATAGAGAGCATGAAATAGGCACAGGGCAACAGAACAGCTAAAGACCGGAAAACGTCCTAGAATGGACAGGACGGCTTAATAACATAAGGGCTTTAGCTTGTTGAGGGCATTGGAGTTTTTCGCGTTCCGAAAAATGGAAATGCCCGAAACCAAAACCCACCTGCTATGCGGGTGGAGACAATCCGTTATACAAAAAATCACCTTTCCACTACAATAGAGTTGTTCAGGCACTATTGCAAGAAAGGAAAGGTGATTTTATGGCGAATAAGAATTATGACTTGGCACACACAAAGTGGATGTGCAAATATCATATCGTATTCACTCCTAAGTATAGGAGAAAAGTTATTTATAATCAATTAAAAAGTGATATACGGGATATCTTGAAACAGTTGTGTTCCTGCAAGGGAGTAGAGATTATAGAAGGGCATTTAATGCCAGATCATATCCATATGCTGGTAAGCATACCACCCAAAATGAGCGTATCAAGTTTTATGGGATATCTGAAAGGGAAGTCAGCCCTTATGATATTTGACAGACATGCAAATTTAAAGTATAAGTTTGGGAACCGTCACTTCTGGTCAGAAGGGTATTATGTGAGCACAGTGGGTCTTAATGAGGCGACAATCAAAAAATATATCCAAGACCAAGAGAAGAACGATATCATGCAGGATAAGCTTAGCGTAAAGGAGTATGAAGCCCCTTTTAAGGGTTAAGTCGAAGTAATACAAACGCCCCTTCAGGGGCATAAGCAACGCGTCAAATGCAATAGTGACTTGAACAGAGAGAAAGTCAGGGGCGCCTTGAGACGCTGTCCGGCGCCAAGGGGTTATACCGTACGCTAAACGTCACGGAATGTTGATGAAAACACTGTTAGTAGTTAATGTTTTATTAATGGCATATAACCACGGACGTGAGGACAGGGCAGACTTTAATTCCAACAGACGGTTTTACCAATGGACGAGCGACTTCGGCGAATACCTTGAGGGAATGGCGGACACCGAACAGCAGGCAGAGCCGAATACCATTGCGGAGTTACAATAAAGACGGAGAATATAATCTTTTAGCCGAACTCTTGGCTGATAAAAATAATATTCCATTTATTTTTGTGAGATTTAGTGGTGTCGATAAGGCAGCTATATCCGAGAGAAATGATTATGGATACGGATGTATCTTGTCGGTTTATGAAAAAATCAAAGCAATCAGGATATGAGTAAATTGAATCTTACAGTTTCACTTGGAGTTGCGGTGCGTGAATTTCCTACTAGCACAGGCCCGGTTGACTATGCACTTTTTGTAGAAGAGAAACCCGTTGGAGTAGTTGAGGCTAAAAAGACCGAGTTGGGTGGAAAAATCACTGCAATTGAAGAACAGTCTTCCAGTGAAACAAGGTGTGCGCTATAACACCAAAGTAGGCTATAATTTTGTGCTGAATTTAGTCAAGAAAGAAGATTTTGCTTATCGCCAGATAAGGGATATCAAAGTATCAGACGCACAGCAATGGATTATGAAGCTGCACAATGACGGCAAAGGTTACAGCACAATCACAAGCGTCCGGGGCGTTGTCAAGCCAGCCTTTCAAATGGCATATAACGAGGACATTATCCGTAGAAATCCCTTTGACTTCAAACTGGTAGACGTTGTACCCAATGATTCACAGAAGCGGATTGCCATGACAGCGGAACAACAGGAACTTTGGATGAGCTTTATCCGGGAAGATAAAACCTATATGAAGTATTATGATGAATTTGTCGTACTGTTGGGAACCGGTATGCGTGTCAGAGTTTTGCGGCTTACCAAAGAGCGATTTGGATTTTGTAAACCGAAGAACCCGCGTAGACCATCAGCTTGTCCGGGAGCGGGGCGGAAGATATTATGTGGAAAAAACAAGACAGAATGTGGCTGCCGCTATATTTCCATGACGGAGGAAGTTTTTCAAAGTCTGAACAATCTCCTTGCCCGCCGCAAGAAAGTGAAAACGGAAATTGTTGTGGACGGATATAACTATACCTGTAACGAGATCCTGAATACACTTCGTTCCATGCAGGTAACACTTTTGTCAAAGGAAAGCGGCTATATCCCTTCTTACAGGAGAACCGATCTGACGGATGATTTACACAAGGCATTTGGCTTTCATACGGATTATGAATTTATTTCAAAATCAGCCATGCGCAGCATAATAAAAAGCACCAAAACAGAAGAAGGGAAAAAATAGCACAAATCGTTTCCAAAGAGAAAGTGGCTACAGCCAGCATAACTACTGGGTTTGTAGCCTCTTTTTGCTTTCACAAGTGTCAACCTCACAAGTGTCAAACTTGGGATTATATAACAAATTATACCAAAAAAAATACAAATTATCCCATACCCACCAAAGCAAAATCTTATTCTGCTATAATAGCGATAGAGGTTCCGTGCTGGGACAGAGAGATCATTTCAGAAGAAAGGTGAGGAAAAATGGTTTTGCAAAAAAGAACGGCGCTTTTAACACTTGCCCTTTCAGGGATTCTTTGCCTTGGGGGATGTGGAAGGAAAGAAAATGAAAAAATCACTTCCATAGAACAGCTCAACAATCCGGCCTATACGATTGGTGTTCCGGAAGGCGGGGCAGGTATGTATATGGCGGAAAAATATTTGCCGGAGGCGGAGCATAAAACATTTTCCGGCAATACTTCGGGGTATCTTGCCATTTCCCAAGGAAAAGTGGACGGGTTTGTTTATGACCGGGTAATGATGGAATTTGCTATTGCCAGCGGCCTTGAGGATGTGGAGATTTTAGAGGAAAACTTGGGAGAAAGTATGGATGTGGCTGTGGGGATTTCACCCAAAAGCCAAGTTGACAATTTAAAGGATAAAGTGAACCAGTTTCTGTCGGAAGCAAGAGCCGAGGGGACGCTGGATGATATGTATGACCGCTGGGTAAGCAGGGCGGAGGGAACCATGCCGGAAATACAGGCGTCACAGATGCCGGATTGTAAGCTTAAGGTGGGAACCACAGGGATGGTTCAGCCTTTCAGCTACTATGAGGGGACGACTCTTACCGGATATGATGTGGAGCTGATTTACCGTTTTGGAGCGTGGCTGAATGCGGAAGTGGAAATTAAGATTTACGACTATGACGGAATCATTGCCGCAGCTCAGGCCGGTGATATTGACTGTATTATGGCAAATTTAAATGCCACCGAGGAAAGGCGCAGGCAAATCGAATTTTCCGATTGCGTTTATCCTTCGGTGACTGCCGTTATGGTAAGGGCGGAACAGAAAGACAGCCCGGAGAAAAAATACGGAACACTTTCGGATTTTGCAGGAGCAAGGTTTGCCTCATTAAGCGGAGGGGTTTACGATAAACTTTTACAGGAAGTAATTGCGGATGCGGAAGACTTTTCCTACTACAATTCTGTTCCCGATATTGTTG
>VSOA01000341.1 GCA_009774585.1 Lachnospiraceae bacterium | reverse complement strand
ACCGTATTCCGATTACAGCGGGCGAGACTTGGATGATGGTCAAGGCTTCTCCTAATCACGATGCGGCGGCAGCTTTCTTTGAGTATATGACCAGACCGGACGTCAATGCGAAGTGGTGCACAACAACACAGGAAATGACGATTTTAAACGATGTTGAAACGCCGGAGCTTCCACAGGCTATGCAGGATACGGCTGCAGAGATAGCTACAGGTAAGGTATGTAATTACACGGCAGGAACAGTATTCTCCGGGCAGCATTTTGCATCATGGGGCGAAACACTTCTTACGTTTGCGGTAACGCCGGATATGAGTAATGAGGCATTTTGTGAGGAACTGGATAATAGATTTGCAGCGGCAAATAAGTAATCAGTTGATAAGAGAGGTCAGACATCGTGAGACGTCTGATCTCTTTCAAAATATAAAGGAGCATATGATGAAAAAGCGAAAAATTAATTTGAAAAAGGAAGTAATCGATTTCACGTTCCTGCTTCCTGCTTTTCTTGTATTTTTATTTATGATATTGATTCCGCTTATTATGGGAGTTCGGTATACTTTTACGGACTGGGACGGAATTTCCGCAGTTCAGAACTATGTTGGGTTTAAAAATTTTAATACGGTATTTCACGATAAGGATCTTTTGGTGCCAATTAAGAATACCTTGACTTTTACAGTAATCACGGTAATCTGTGTCAATGTGATTGGTCTGGGTCTGGCACTGCTTGTAAATCATGAGTTTAAAGGAATCAATATTGTAAAAAGCATTATTTTTATTCCGTTGGTCATCAGCCTTGTGTTGGTTTCACAGATGTGGATGTATGTGTACAACGATTTTTTTACCATAATAGGATTGGAGAATCCGTTGGTGAATCAGAAACTTGTCATGTTGGGACTTTGCGGTATGTGTATCTGGAAAGAATCAGGTCTTGCAATGATGGTCTATCTGGCGGGGCTGAAAGGTATTCCCACAGATGTGACGGAAGCGGCGGTGATGGACGGTGCCAATGCATGGCAGAGATTCCGCAATGTTACGATTCCCTTTCTCGCACCGGCATTTACATATTGTATTCCGCTGTGGCTGGCCGGAGGACTCAGGATGTTTGATTATGCGGCAGTGGCAACGAACGGAGGACCGGGAAGCGCTTCTACTACGATGACATATTATATATATAAGTATCTGTTCCCTTACAATAAGGTTGGGTATGGTCAGACTGTTGCCATGATATATCTGGCGGTTTGTATTGTCATCTCTACTTTTGTGACCAATAAATTGAGAAAGAGGGAAATTGACCTATGAGAAATAGCAAAAAAATAAAACTTTCAGTTAATATTTTAATATTATCGGGTATGTGCATATTGATGTTAGCGCCTTTCTATGTGGCAATCTGCTATGCTTTTAAATCAAGAACCGATTTTGTAAAGACAAAACTGGCTTTTCCGACATCGCTGTATCTGGATAATTTTAAGGAAGCTGTTGCGGTGCCGAATTATTTTACGGCTTTTAGAAACAGTGTGATCGTAGCAGTCTGTATGGTATTGATGATTGTTCTTGTTTCTTCCACAGGGGCTTATATTATTACAAGTAAAAATAATAAATTGTATAATATTTTTTATTATGTATTTCAGTTAGTTATTTTGATTCAGTTTCAGACATTAATGTTTCCGCTGTATCGTGAACTGAATGCAATTCATGCACTTAATACGTTGTGGGGATTGGTCTTGGCACAGATTGGAATGAATGTCGGATATGTGGTTTTTTTGTATGCAGGATTTATCAAAGGCGTGCCGATCTCTCTGGAGGAAGCAGCGGAACTGGATGGTTGTAATAAGTACCAGACTTTTTTCCATATTGTTTTTCCGCTGTTAAAACCGATTAACATGACTGTATTTGTGCTGTCTTTTCTGAATTCGTGGAACGATTTTGCAATCTCCATGATTATTTGTCAAAAAAAGGAGATGCGCACAATTCCTATGATGCAGTATGCATTTTTCGGAGAGTATTCTTCCAATGTCAGTGTTGCTTTTGCAGGAGCGCTTATTGCAATGGTTCCAGCAGTTGTAGTATACTTTTTAGCACAGAAGTATATTGTGGCAGGTATGACGGCGGGAGCGGTGAAGAATTAATTGTCAATCAAAATAGTATAGGAGATTGTTAGATGCAGGAAGTACTACGAATAGATGTGGTTCTCGATCGGATTGAGACTGTGCAGGGAGCAGGTGGAGAGGTTACAATGATACTTTTTCACGGAAACTTTAGCTGCGAACTGGGGAGCGGAAAGGTATTGCCGGGAGGTGTAGATACACAGACTCAGCGGTGGGGCGAGGATAAGTCCCTGTCAGCGAGGTACATTTTAGAGGGCAAAGACCAGAATCAAAAGCCGTTCCGTATTTTTGTGGAAAACAATGGCATCTGTAAGGAAGGCGAGGTGCTAAAGACATGTCCCGTAATTTATACAGATGCGGAAGAATTGCAGTGGATGGAGCAGGAGAAGCTGAGCGGTATTGTGGAAGGAAGCGGAGAAAACAAAGTACGGATTAGGATATACAGGGGGTAGACTGGAATGGATAGAGAAACGAATATAGAAATCAAGAGAGATGGGCTGAAGCTTCATGGAAGAATAGTCAGAACGGACGAAGAAAAAGGCGCAGCACTTATTATTTTCCATGGATTCGGAGGGGATTCCGGATATGATGAAAGTGATTTATACAGTATAATCGCGAAAAAGGCAGCCGGCTGCGGGGCAAATGCGCTGCGGTTTGACTTTAGCGGCTATGGGAAGAGTGAAGGCAGAACCGAGGATATGGATATTTTTCGGGAGATATTGGATGCTATCGCTATTCTTAATTATGTACGAACCCTGCCGTATGTGACAGACATTTACCTGCTCGGACACTCTATGGGAGGGGTGATTGCCGGGATGCTTGCGGGTCTGTATCCGGATGTGGTTAAGAAATTGATTCTGCTGGCGCCGGCAGCCACACTTAAGGAGGATGCCCTGAAGGGAATCTGCATGGGAACGGAATATGACACATGGAACGTACCCGATGTAGTGTTGGTGGATGGACAGCACTCTGTGGGAGGACATTTTTTCCGGATTGCAAGGAATCTGCCGATTTTTGAAGTGACTTCGCAATTTGCCGGAGAAACGCTTCTGATGCATGGTATACCGGATGCGATTGTAGACTATCATGTGTCTGAAAAGTATCATGAGAACATGAAGAATAGCAGGTTATGCCTTTATGAGAATTTAGATCATGGCATAGAGGGAATGGATCAGGATAAAGTATTAGAAGAAATTTGCAAATTTTTAGAGGGGGAGTCGTAGACCAATGTCTTAAGACATTGATTTAATGACTTCTATTTAGGCAGAGATATATGAACTTCTATCTCTGCCTGCTTTTTGCTTTTAGGAAAAGATTTTTCTTTATCAGCTTCTCAACATTGGACGGAAAGCTTATTTTCAAGCCTTTCGCCCATTATTATCATAGAAGCTCCAGCCTCATCGCATAAAGCCTCTTTCTTTATATAAAAAGTGTTTGAATACAATGTTTTGTCCGATATATATATGGTATAATAC
>VSOA01000034.1 GCA_009774585.1 Lachnospiraceae bacterium | reverse complement strand
CAGTGCGGTCAGCGGCGGTACGATCGTGGGAGACCATGTTGTGATTTTTGCAGGAGCGGATGAGGTGATCACCTTTTCACATAGGGCATACTCCAAGGCAGTATTCGGCAAGGGAGCCATTCAGGCAGCAAAATTTCTTGCAGGAAAACCTGCCGGGATGTATGATATGAGTGATGTGATTGACAACTAAGCTTGGCTTGGATGAGGATCTGGCTTCGGGAACCAGAGAAGTAGATAAGGCGTTGAAAGTATACGGATATAACTCTGCCATTACGGTAGGGTTATATTCGATATAAAGTAAAATGGAGGGATTTATGGACGATTTGGAATTGAAATATCTGAAAAGCTTATCAAAACAGTACCCTACGATTGCCGCCGCTTCGACGGAGATTATCAATCTTCAGGCAATTTTGAATCTCCCTAAGGGCACGGAGCATTTTATGACGGATATTCATGGAGAGTATGAGCAGTTCAACCATATCCTGAAGAATGGTTCAGGCTCTGTGAGGCGTACGATTGATGAGGAGTTTGGAAATACATTGAGTATTAAGGACAAGAAGAGTCTTGCCACTTTAATCTATTATCCGAGAGAGAAGCTTGATCTGATACTGAGAGAGGAAGACGAGGCGTCCATCGAGGACTGGTACAAGATTACGCTGCACAGGCTGGTACAGATTACGAAGAGAGTTTCGTCCAAATACACCCGCTCCAAAGTGCGCAAAGCCCTGCCGCCCGACTTTTCCTATATAATAGAAGAACTGATCACGGAGAAGGCGGAGATTCAGGATAAAGAAGCGTATTATAATGAAATCATTCATACGATTATTCGAATCGGAAGAGCGCAGGAATTTATCATTGCGCTAAGTCATTTAATTCAGAGACTGGTCATTGACCATCTGCATATTGTCGGAGACATTTATGACAGGGGACCGGGACCGCATGTGATTTTGGATACCTTATGTGGGTATCATTCGGTGGATGTACAGTGGGGTAATCATGATATCGTATGGATGGGCGCTGCCAGCGGACACTTGGCATGTATCGCCAACGTGCTGAGGATGGCGGCGCGGTACGGCAACCTTGACACGCTGGAGGAAGGCTATGGTATCAATCTGATTCCGCTTGCGACATTTGCGCTCGACGCATACAAGGATACGGATTGCGAAGCGTTTGCAATCAAATATAATACGGATTACGATACCAAAGACTTGAGTCTTGATATGAAGATGCACAAAGCGATTGCAATCATACAGTTTAAGTTGGAAGGGCAGCTTATTATGCGTCGGCCGGAATTTGGTATGCAAGACAGGCTGCTCCTTGACAAGATTGATTATGAGAACAAAGCGCTTGTGGTAAACGGGGTCTCTTACGTTATGAAAGATGTGGATTTTCCGACGATCAACAAAGAAAGACCGTATGAACTGACGCCCGAGGAAGAACAGGTCATGGAGCGTTTAAGACAAGGGTTCGTCAAATGTGAGAAGCTTCAGAAGCATGTCAGATTCCTCTTTTCCAAAGGAGGATTATATAAGGTACATAACTCGAATCTGCTCTATCATGGCTGTGTGCCGATGGATGACAGGGGCGATTTCCGCAAGGTAAACATATACGGAGAAGAGTACAGCGGTAAGGCATTGTACGATGTGCTGGAGCACTATGCCAGAAAAGGTTATTATGCAGATAATAATCTGAAAGAAAAGCTGAAAGGGCAGGATATCATCTGGTATATCTGGGCAGGTCCCAATTCTCCGGTGTTTGGCAAGGATAAGATGGCGACTTTTGAGCGGTATCTTCTCGAAGACAAGCAGACACATGTGGAGACTAAGAACAGCTATTACAGACTGCTCGACAATGAGGTGGTGATTGACCGGATTTTCTGGGAGTTCGGGCTTGACGAAAAGAATTCCCATATTGTTAACGGACATGTACCGGTTGAACGCAAGAAAGGAGAATCTCCAATCAAATGCGGCGGTAAGCTGCTGATCATAGACGGCGGTTTTTCCAAGGCTTATCAGGACAAGACGGGAATTGCGGGGTATACATTGGTGGTAAATTCGTACGGTATGCGTCTGGTAGCTCATGAGCCATTTGAATCAACGGAGGCGGCAATCCTGCATGAGTCGGACATTTTCTCGGATTCTGTTATTCTTGAGACTAGCAGTATGCGGCAGAAGATTGCGGATACCGATATCGGTGCGGAACTGAGGGAAAGTATCCACCAGTTAGAAGAACTTCTACAGGCGTACAGAGACGGTACGATTATCGAAAAATTGAATTAGGTAAGCGCCGGTGAGGCGCTGTCTGCTTAGAATAAAACAACAAAATCCGTCCCTGCTTTAATGAGGGACGGATTTATTGCATTCAGATGACTATCTTGTTCCGGATGCTCTACGAGTTGACATGTTGGTGCCTGTCTTATTAGTAGAACCGGTAGTGGTATTGTTGGAATCGGAATCGGTCACATCGTCCACCAGATTCTCAACGCCGTCCGCTGCGTCGTCAATCACATCGGAAGCAGCGTTGCCGACATCGCCGACTGCGTCGCCAACGTTGTCTAACACAGAATCATTATTGCCGTTATCACCGGCAGTCACATCATTAACGTTATCATTGTCATTGGCGTTATCCACGGCATTTGCAGTACCGTTTCCTGTACCGCTTGTAGAATTGTTTGTGGTGCCGTTAGTGGAATTGTTTGTTGTACCGTTAGCGGAGTTGTTTGTAGTACCGGTTGTGTTGTTGTCTGTGATATTCTGAGATGTTCCGGTACCGCCGTTAGTAGTTCCCGTAGCGGCGTTGGTGTCATTACCTGTAGTGGAATCCGTGGTGGTTCCGTTGGTATTACCGTTGCCTGCTGCGTCATTGTTTCTGCCGCATGCAGTCAGCGCGGTCATAGAAAGTACCATGAGAGAAACAAGTAACAGTGCTCTTATTTTTTTCATATTTGCCTCCTTCTTTACTTTTCAATACTATTTCTTTTGGATTTAGGAAATTTGCGCCAAAATGCTTTGAATTTCCGATGGCAGAATGTTTTTGTATAAAAACACCTGCTCCTATGTTATTATGTCAGATAGAAAATAAAATATGCACGGGGGTATACGACAATGGAATTTCGGCCATGTATAGATATCCATAATGGCAGCGTCAAACAGATTGTGGGCGGCAGTTTGTGCGATTGTAAAGATGAAGCGGCGGAAAATTATGTGTCAGAGCAGGACGCGGCATACTATGCAAACTTATATAAGGAATATAAAATTAAAAACGGACATATTATATTATTAAATTCGGTTTCATCGCCGTACTATGAGGCGACGAAAGATCAGGCGCTTGCGGCTCTCAGAGCTTATCCGGGCGGACTGCAGGCAGGCGGCGGCATGACGCCTGAGAATGCAGGAGAATTTCTGGATGCCGGTGCGAGCCATGTGATTGTAACATCCTATGTTTTTAAAAACGGTCAGATTCAGTATGATAAGCTGGATGAGCTGGTGCGCAGAGTGGGCAGGCAGAATCTGGTTTTGGATTTAAGCGCAAGAAAAAGGGAAGACCGCTATCTTATTGTTACCGACAGATGGCAGAAATATACGGAGACGGAACTGAACGAACAGACGCTAGATAAGCTTTCTTCCTACTGCGATGAATTTCTTGTTCACGCGGTGGATGTAGAAGGAAAAGCAAACGGTATAGAGGAAGAATTGGCGAGGCTGTTAGGCGGCTGGGGGAAAATACCCGTCACATATGCGGGCGGCGTGCATAACTTCGAAGATCTTCGTCTGCTGAAACGGATTGGCAGGAATCTGGTGCATGTGACAATCGGGAGTGCGCTCGACTTATTCGGCGGTAATATGAAATTCGAGGATGTGCTGAAAGTGTGTGGAGAGAGCAGCAATGCGATATCATAGAAATGATTACATAAAAAAACCTGTCGTGTGACAGGTTTTTTCTAATCCGTTATGACAATATTGCAAATTCTAAATAAAATTCATCATTTATATTTAAGAAAAGGCACATCGTGAAACTGATTATGATGTTATAAGTACGATTTTCTTATAACTTTGTTACGTTTACGGCCTGAGGTCCTTTTTCGCCATTAACTACTTCGTACTCAACTGCCGCACCCTCTTCGAGAGATTTGAAGCCTTCCATGTTAAGTCCTGAGTAATGAACGAACACATCGTTACCCTGCTCATCGGAGATGAAACCGTAACCTTTTTGGTTGTTAAACCATTTAACTGTACCTTTGTTCATCGTAGTTACCTCCAAAAAATAATAAATAGTAGGTTGATTGAGTCAACACATATAGAGTAGCACATGTCTTTCTAAATGTAAAGCGTTGTTTTTTTTCGTGCATATAAGAAACCAATATTCGTAACAAAAGTTGTCTTTTTTGTATGTTTTGTGGTACAATGCAACTATATATGCTGGGGGTGAGTTCATTGAAAGAAGCAGAAGGCAGCAAGACAAAGAAAAAGAATACTTATACGTTGATGCTTTTCGTCGATTCCAAGGAGGGACGTATCCGGCAGATGAGTATCGGTCCCGGATTTATAGAGTCGGTAATGGTAATCGGATTGGCAGTCATGATCATACTGGGAGTGTTCTGCTATAGGTATAAGACAAGCATCGAGATTCTGGAGGCGGAGAATGCCGCGCAGAAAGAGGATATTGTGAAACTGACTGAGGAGAATGCGGATTTGGTATCCCTGAGGGAGGAGTTGTCAGATAAGGTTACGATACTCAGTGACACGATTAACCAGAAGGTTGAGGAAGAGGAGGCCATGGAGGAAGCAAGAGCACAGGCTCATATGCCGGTCGGATTCCCGATGTCTTCTTCTGCATCTTTGGAGGAGGCGGAAGGAGAGAATCCTATGGTCAAGCTAAACGGCAGTGTTGGCAGCAGCATTATCGCTTCGGCAGACGGTACGGTAACATCCATCACAACGGACAGCGGCTATCTTCATTGTATCAAGATTGATCACGGCAACGGATATCAGAGTATTTACCGCAATGACGGTGATGCTATGATCAAAGAAGGAGACGAAGTGGTCAGAGGAGCGATCATGTATGTGATTGGAGAAGAAAATACGGAATTGGGATATCAGATTATGTACGATGAGAAGTACATTGATCCTATGGAACTTATTAACATTGATGGTTAAGGCGTTCAAGTATCATATCATAACCGTCGTTTCCGTAGTTGAGGGAACGATTGACGCGGCTGATCGTTGCAGTGGAGGCGCCGGTCTTCTCGGCAATCTCCAGATAAGTATTGTTGTTCCTGAGCATGGATGCCACTTCGAAGCGCTGGGAAAGCGACAATAATTCATTGACCGTGCATAAGTCTTCAAAGAAATTATAGCATTCGTCTTGATCTTTGAGACAGAGTATCGCATTAAATAATTGATCAACGGCGTCAGTCTTGATTTTCTTGTTCATTTGGGAATCCTCCTGCTATAAATAAAGTGGGTAATGTCTTTCTGTCAGAGTGAGCATTACTCACTTTCGTACGTTAAAACTTTACAGTTGTTATGTATGAATATAGCATAACCGGAATCATTTGTAAATGGCGTCGCAACAGGAAAGTAGAAGCAGCAAGACGACTGAATCCGGAACACTACTTGATGAAGAGGAGAGATTTCACAAAATACTTGTCATATAGTAATAAAAACTATATAATAGAGTGTGGATATATCAAATAGATTTTATGATTGGAAGGATGCAGAAGATGACAATCAACACTGAGGATCTGCTGGGCAGTATTATAGAGAGTTTAGAGAGAATTGAATATATCAAGGCGGAGGATATACCGGATATTGACCTGTATATGGATCAGGTCACGACTTTTATGGAGTCTCACTTAAGGACGACGGCACGTAATCCTGAGCAGGACAAGATACTGACAAAGACGATGATCAATAATTATGCGAAGAATGATCTTCTTCCGCCGCCGGTCAAGAAGAAATATTCCAAACAGCATGTGCTGCTTTTGATATTTATCTACTATTATAAAGGGATTCTGTCCATCAGCGACATACAGGAGTTATTTAAGCCTATTACGGAACGGTTCTTTCATACGACAGATGAATTTAATCTGGCGTCAGTGTATGAAGAAGTGTTCGGGCTGGAAAGAGAGCAGGCGGATATCCTGAAAACAGACGTCATTGACAAATTCAAAATTGCCGAACAGACTTTTGCAGATGCACCGGAGGACAGTAAGAAGTTTTTGCAGATGTTTTCATTTATCTGTATGCTGAGTTTTGATGTCTATGTAAAGAGGCTGTTAATCGAGAAGATGATAGACGGTCTGAGTGACAAGGGCGACAAGGCGGAGCGAAAAAATCGAAAAAGGCAAGATGACAGTAGCCAAACTGATAACTGATGTGGTATGATGATACGTAGGACGCGTGAGCGCGGATTTGCGAGTCCGGGTTGTATCATGAGACAGAATGGAGGTTTGGTTTGGAATGGAACCGGTTCGGACGATTGACGATTTAGAGAAGAGGGGATTCGACGTCGAAGAAGGAATTGCAATGTGTGCCGGGGATGAAGAAATTTATTTGGAAGTTTTGGAGGCAGCGCTTGAGGAGGGCAAAGAGAAATTGCCACTGATCAAGGAATGCTATGAACAGAAGAATCTCGATCGGTATTGTATAGAAATGCACGGTCTGAAGAACGCCATGAAATCTATCGGCGCCGGCTTTTTATCTGAAGCTGCCAAGGAACAGGAACTTGCAGTCAAAGAGAACAATCTGCGGGTGGTCGACGAGGGTGTGGAGAATGTCCTTGCCCAGTATCGGGATGTCATAGATGCATTGGAAGAATTGTTTGCTAATTGTGAATAGACGTGGAATGTAAAACGGACTGTACACTGACAATAGTGTACAGTCCGTTATTTTGAGAGGTCCTGTTCAGGCTTTGATATGTCTGCGTCAGTGTGCTGCACTCTGTGCAAAAGTAGTGTCAACAAGATCGGCGTAGGGTACACGTTCATCCAGTTCACCGGCTTCTTCCAGAATGTTCTGCAAGAGAGTGAAACTGTCTTCCTCGAAAATCAGATCGCTTTTCCATGTGTCTTGTGAAGCATAGCGGTCTACGATCGTAGTGATCGTATCAAGGTCCGTCTCTGCAAACTGCGGCGCGATGACCTTTGCAATTTCAGAGGCAGAGTGGGACTGCACATAGTCCATTCCTTTCTGCAAGGCGTTGGTAAATGACTGGATTACTTCCGGATTCTGCTCAAGATAACTTTTCTTTGCAGAAAAAGCAGTGTAGGGAACATAGCCGGAATCTTCGCCGAGGGACGCTACGACATATCCGTCGCCCTTAGCTTCCAAAGAAGTGGCATGAGGTTCAAATTCAACCGTAAAATCGGCCTGACCGCCGGAAAAAGCGGCTGCGGTTGAACCGAAGTCGATACTCTGGTCAATGGAAACATCGACGGCGGGATCGATACTGTTTTTCTTCAAAATATACTCAAATACCATTTGCGGCATACCGCCGGCTCTGCCGCCCAGAACGTCTTTCCCGACTAACATATCCCAGCTGAAGTTGTCAATCGGCTCTCTGGAAACTAAGAAATTGCCGGCACGCTGTGTCAGCTGTGCGAAGTTAACGGCATAGTCGGAAGCGCCTTCTTTATAGGTATAGATCGTACTTTCGCTGCCCATGAAGCCGATATCCGCCTCGCCGGTTAACAGTGCCGTCATTGTTTTGTCGGCTCCGAATCCGGTAATCAGCGTAAGCTCAATGCCTTCTTCTGCGAAATAGCCTTCCTCTATCGCTACATACATCGGCGCGTAGAAGATGGAATGCGCCACTTCGTTTAATACGACCGGCGTGCTCCCGGAAGATGTTTTGGTATCTTTGTCAGTACCGGCCTGCTTTCCGCAGCCGGCAAGCGAGCCTGCGACAATGATCATCGTAAGAAGTAAACACCATATTTTTTTCATAATTTGCTACAAGTCCTATGAACGCATTTATTATAGACTATGCGGCGAATTGAAATTGGTGACGAAAAAACCGCCGGATATCCGGCGGTCATAGGACAGCGGATAACGGGAATCGAACCCGCCTCTCCAGCTTGGGAAGCTGGCATTCTACCGATGAACTATATCCGCATGAACATAGTATAACAGTAAACATGCAAAAAGAAAAGTATTAAATTTAGAAAATAAATGCAAGAAAGAAGATAGGATAGCAGAATGTTATGGATTCCGTTGGTTTTATTATATGGCGTATTGAAAGGCGTCAGAGAGATTGTTAAGAAAAAGGCATTGGAGATAAACTCTACCATAGAGGTGCTGTTTATGTATACTTTCTTGTCTTTTCTTATAGTGTTGCCGCAGATAAAGTCAGCAATGGGGATGGAGCCAAAGTATTATCTCTATGTAGCGCTGAAGTCTTTTGTAATTTTTCTGGCGTGGATGTTCAGTTTTAAGGCGATCAAGAGAATGCCGATCAGTCTGTATGGGGTGCTTGATCTATCCAGAGTGCTGTTTGCAACGCTGCTTGGAGTCATCGTACTTCAGGAGATATTGAGCGTATCGCAGATGATCGGACTGGCGTTTGTGTCGGCGGGACTGATTCTCCTCAAATACAGACCGCGCAGTATGCGGGAAACGACAGATGCCGGAAAACAGAGCGTTGAGGTCAAATATGTGGTCATGTCGTTTGCTTCCTGTATGCTAAATGCGGTGTCCGGTCTTCTGGATAAGCTGTTGATGAAGGAGATAAGCAGCGCCCAGCTTCAGTTCTGGTATATGTTCTTTCTTGTATCCATGTACTTTCTGTTTATCGTATTTACAAGAACACCGGTTAAGATAGCGGATGTTGCGCGTAATAAATGGGTATGGCTGCTCAGTATATTGTTTGTGATTGCCGACAGGGCTCTTTTTATCGCGAACGGAATGCCGGGAAGCCGTATCACAGTGATGACGCTTCTAAAACAGGCGGGATGCGTGGTAACGATTCTGGCGGGCAGGTATTTATTTAAGGAAAAGAATACAACGCATAAAATGATCTGCGCTTTCATCATTATTATAGGAATTGTGATCGGGGTGGCGTGAGATATTCATCCGGTGTATTAGCCATTATGGGGAATGATTTAAACGAAACAGCCGTGACACAAATTAGATGGAGCAGACGGAAAAATGTTGTAGAAGGATTATAAGATATGGTATACTTGGCGTAACACATCAAATAAGGGGGAAGAGAGGGTGACGAAAGAGAAAGAATTCAATGAGGGCAGAGCTGTCAACATCGTAGCGCTTGCCTGTCACATTGTCCTTGCTGTTATATTGGAAGCATCTTATTTTCTGGAAGTAATGAAGGGAGCAAGGACTGTTCCATATTACATTACTTTTTCAATCTTAGCGCTGGGACCGGTAATCTGGGAAACATTGGTGTTCCGCAATAAGCCGGACAGTCCGCATCTGAAATATTACATTGGGATATTCTACAGCATTTTCTACATATTTGTAGTGTTTACGACGGTGAGTGTGATTGCCTTTACATTCATTATTCCAATATATATGGTGCTAATCTTATATTCTGATTTCAGGTTATGTGCCGGCGTATCGGGCGCGGGATTTGTAGTCAATGTGATATTCCTTATTATACAAGGGCTTGACGGCAATCTGCGAAGCGAAGATATGGCGACTTATGAGATTCGTATGGCGCTGTTGCTTATTATGGCGGTTTTCATTTGTCTTGCGACCAAGACGCTGGAAAAAGTTAATACGTATAAATTGTCCGAACTGGATAAGGAGAAAGAAATAGTATCAAACCTATTAAACAGCGTAATGGCGATATCAGGTCAGATGTCGGAAGGCATCGTAGATGTGACGGAACATATGCAGGAACTTGGCGACGCGGTGTCCGAGACGCGCAATGCCATGCAGGAAGTGTCCGAGGGAACGAGCGACACAGCGGAATCCATACAGAATCAGCTCAGTAAGACGGAGGAAATCCAGAATTATATTGAGCAGATGGCAAAAGTGGTGGAGAGCATCGCGGACAGTATGGCGCAGGCCAAGCAAAATGTGGGCAGCGGAAGAGAAAATATAGATATGCTTTTAAAACAGATGTCTGCTTCCGAGAGGGTTGGCAAAGAGGCTGTGGAAGACATGAAAGTCCTTGAAGAATATACGCAGAATATGCAGTCTATTATCGACCTGATTACCAGCGTGGCAAGCCAGACCAGTCTGCTTTCACTCAATGCCAGCATAGAAGCGGCGCGCGCAGGCGAAGCAGGCAGAGGATTTGCTGTGGTGGCAACGGAAATTTCCAATCTGGCGAATCAGACGCAGGATGCGACCGTTAAGATTACCGAAGTAATACAGAATGTGTCCTCGAAACTGCAGATAGCGGTGGAAGCGGTCGGACAGCTGATGGACAGCAACAGACGGCAGAGCGAGTCTGCTGTGCAGGCGTCGGACAGCTTTGGAATGATCGCAGAGAGTACGAACCGTGTCAATGAACAGAGCACATATCTGAGCGACGCGGTATCAAGACTGTCGGAGGCCAACAGCGGTATTGTGGAGAGTATTCAGACAATTTCCGCAATTGTTCAGGAAGTGACTGCGCATTCGCAGGAGACATACACGGTCAGCGACAGGAATACGGGAATCGTGCAGGAAGTAAGCCGGCTGGTGGAGCACCTGAACGATCAGGCGAGACAGCTTAACCGTGATATGTAACCGACCTTAGTGTGACCGGAAAGTGACGGAAATAAGGATATGGCGTAGAGCGGTACCCAAAATATAGAAACAAAACGGAGGAATTTACCATGGGAATTATGACAAGATTTAAGGACATTATGACAGCTAACGTGAATGCACTTCTGGATAAAGCGGAAGATCCGGAGAAGATGATCGACCAGTATCTTAGAAATCTGGAATCCGATTTCGCAAAGGTGAAGGCTGAGACAGCTTCTATTATGGCGGAAGAAAAGAGCGCCAAGAGAAAACTGGATGAGTGTGATGAAGAAATCGAGAGGATGGGCGAGTATGCTAAGAAGGCAGTTGCGGCAGGCAACGACAGCGATGCGCGTCAGTTCCTCACAAAGAAGAGCGAACTGACACAGAAGAGAGAAGTGCTAGTGAAGAATTATGAACTGGCAAAAGACAATTCCGTGAAAATGCGTCAGATGCATGACAAATTGGAGAGTGATATCTCCGAAATGAAAAGTAAACGAGATATGTTGAAGGCTAAAGTGAAAGTGGCTGAAACGCAGAAGAAGATCAACCAGATGGGTGCAGGATTAGAGAGCGCCGGCAACAATGCGGCAGCTTTTGACAGAATGGAAGAGAAAGTAAATAGGATGTTAGACGAAGCCGACGCCATCGGAGAATTGAACAAGTCTGCGTCCGGTAATGACATCGACGATTTGGCAAGTAAGTATGACACCGCAGATACAGGTTCGGACGTGGATGATGAACTGGCAAAGCTAAAAGCGGAAATGGGTATGTAGGCGGAGGAAGATTATGGGCTTTTTCAAAAATCAGTTTTCTAATTTAGTAGAGTGGAATGAGAGCGGTGCGGGCGTGCTGTTTTATAAGTGGCAGAATCAGGAGATTAAGAAAGGTTCCAGACTGATCATCCGTCCGGGACAAGATGCGATTTTCTTGTATAACGGCAGAGTGGAAGGAATATTTGAGGACGACGGAGACTATGATATCGAGTCGGAAATCATTCCTTTTCTGACAACGCTTAAGAGCTTCAAATTCGGGTTCAGCACGCCGCTTCGGGCGGAAGTTCTGTTTATCAATACGAAGGAACTTCTGGTGAAATGGGGTACGAAGAATGCCATCAATCTGCAGGCACCGGGGCTTCCTGGCGGTATGCCGGTTCGTGCCTTCGGTACGTTCAACTGCCGTATCGTGGAACATGATGTGGTAATTGAGAAGCTGGCGGGTATTCGGCAGACCTATACGGTAGAAGACGTTAAGGAACGCATCATATCAAGCCTTGACCAGCTTTTGATGAGCTGGATCAGCAAAGAAGGCAGGGATATGTTCAACCTGCAGGCGGACGCGAGAAATATTGCAAAGGGAATTGAATCCGATCTGGATATGGATATGCGCAAATTGGGTATCGGCATTTCAGATTTTAAGATTGAGAGTTTCTCTTATCCGGAAGAAATTAAGAAGATGCAGGAGAAAGCCGCGGCGCAGTCCATGGTGGGCGATATGGGTAAATACACGCAAATGGCGGCGGCAGACGGTATGGCAAGAGGAGGTCGCGGCGGCAGCGGTGTTGCTTCCGATATGGTCGGATTGCAGATGGGTATGGCGATGGGACAGCAGATGGTCAATCAGATGAATATGGGCGGTTTCCAGTCGCAGCCGAATATGCAGCCGAATGCGCAGACGCAGGGAAGTGCAGCAGCCGGCGGTCAGGGACCGAAATTCTGCCCGAACTGCGGAACGCCAACCACAGGTTCCAAGTTCTGCGGTAACTGCGGAAATCAATTAATTTAGGTAGAATGTAACAATGAGTATATATGACACTTTAAACGACAAACAGAAACAGGCCGTCATGCAGACGGAAGGGCCGGTGCTCATTCTGGCGGGCGCCGGGTCGGGCAAGACCAGAGTGCTTACACACAGAGTCGCGTATCTCATCGATGAAGAGGGCGTCAATCCTTATCAGATTATGGCGATCACCTTCACGAACAAGGCGGCAGGAGAGATGCGGGAGAGGGTCGATCAGATTGTGGGCTTCGGTTCCGAGCAGATATGGGTGTCCACCTTTCATTCGACTTGCGTCAGGATACTGCGCAGGTACATAGACAGGCTGGGGTATGATAACAATTTCACAATATATGATACGGACGACCAGAAGGGCGTGATGAAAGAAATCTGTAAGAAATTGCAGATTGACACGAAGATGTTGAAAGAGCGCACGATTCTGAGTGCGATTTCTTCGGCTAAGGATGAGCTGATCGATCCTTTGCAGTATGAGATGCAGAACGGTTTTGACTATCAGGGAGGCAAGATTGCCAAGGCGTACAAAGAATATCAGGCGGTTCTGCATAAGAACAACGCACTAGACTTTGACGACCTGATCATGAAGACCGTGGAACTTTTTAAGGCGGATGCGCAGGTTCTGAACAATTATCAGGAACGGTTCCGCTATATTATGGTAGATGAGTACCAAGACACGAATACGGCGCAGTTTGAACTTATCCGGCTGTTGGCGGATAAATATCGGAATCTGTGTGTGGTGGGTGACGACGACCAGTCTATCTACAAATTCCGTGGCGCCAATATCCGTAATATTCTTGATTTTGAAAAGGTTTATCCGGAGGCATGTGTCATCAAACTGGAACAGAATTACCGGTCTACACAGAATGTTCTGGATGCCGCGAATGCAGTGATTAAGAATAACAGAGGGCGCAAGGATAAGGCGCTCTGGACGGAGAAGAAGGATGGAAGCCGTATTCATTTAAGGCAGTTTGACACCGCGTATGAGGAAGCGGAATATATTGCGGGGGATGTAGCGAAGAAGAACCGTGACGGGGAAGCGGACTACGGTGACTGCGCCGTATTGTATCGTACCAATGCGCAGGCTCGTCTGCTGGAAGAGCGTTTTATTATGGAAGGCGTACCGTACGATGTAATTGGCGGTACAAATTTCTACGCCAGAAAAGAAATCAAGGATATTCTGGCATATCTTAAGACAATCGATAATGGGCGCGATGATGTGGCAGTCAAGCGTATCATCAATGTTCCCAAACGCGGAATCGGTATGACTACCATTGTGCGTGTGCAGGAGTATGCGGACAGCAGGCAGATCAGCTTCTATGATGCTTTAAGAGAGGCGGATCAGATTATGACAATTGGGAGAAGCGCTTCCAAATTACAGCCATTTGTCACGCTGATACAGGCATTTCGTGCGAAACAGGAGTTTTACACATTGTCGGAACTGTTGAAGGATATTCTGGAGACGACCGGATACGTGAAGGAACTAGAGGAATCAAACGATGAAGACGCTGCGGATCGTATCGAGAACATCGATGAGTTGATCAGTAAGGTGGCGGCTTATGAAGAGACTCATGATGATCCGACCTTAAGCGAGTTCTTGGAGGAAGTAGCGCTGGTTGCCGATATCGACCGTGTCGACGATGGGGATAACAGAGTGCTGCTCATGACACTTCATTCCGCCAAAGGTCTGGAGTTTCCATATGTCTATCTGGCAGGACTGGAAGACGGAATTTTTCCGAGTTATATGACGATTATGTCTGACGACCCGATGGAGATTGAGGAAGAGAGAAGGCTTGCATATGTGGGTATTACAAGGGCAAAAGAAGACTTGACGATTACTTATGCAAGGCAGAGAATGATCAGAGGAGAGACGCAGTATAATCCGGTCAGCCGTTTCATCAGAGAGATTCCGCCGGAACTGATGGACGATAAACCGCCTGTGCAGAAACGCAGGGACCATAAGGAATATGATGAGGACTCCGGTGAGAGAGGATTCTTTAAGGCAAAACCTTTCGACATGGGGACGGCAGACCAAAGGAATTCTTATAGGCGCATTCCGGACACAGTGTTTGACAAGCCGGCGGCAGGGCACGATTCCAGAGCGGATTTTGGGAAAACATTTGGGACGGTGCAGGGAAAACCAAAAGCTGTTGTCAGACCGAAGCGGACGGCGATAGAGAACCAACCGTATATTACAAGAGCTTCTCAAGGCGTCGGCGCGGTATCCATTGAGCCGGTGGGAAATAAGGCGTTGGAATATGTCGTGGGCGACAGAGTAAGGCATATGCGTTACGGGGAAGGCACGGTGCTTAAGATTGAACCGGGACCGCGTGACTCACAGGTGACGGTGGTGTTTGACGAGGCAGGTCAGAAGATTATGTATGCAGGCTTCGCCAAGTTAAGAAAAGTATAGATAGACGTTTGCGAGAGATAGAGAAGAAGAGCCGGAAAGCGGGAAGGAGAGAATCCGATGTCTCTGACGCCGGTGCGAAACTTACAGCTTCATAATCAGATTGAGCGAGTGCTTCATGTACCGGGTAATTACAGAGGCGGCATACTGGAGATGGCGATTGTTGTTGACTGTACCTATGACCGGGAGACTGTGAGGAGTTTGTGTGCGGACATTATGGAATCCTGTAAGAAACAGAGCGATATTTTTCGTAATGTGCGGCTGAATATGGTCATGTGGAGCGCAGATCAGATAGATACGCAGACTGCGGCGTGCGCTCATATACAGATTGGAACATTCTTCGACAGGTATGAGCCGGAAGATATCGCGACAGCTAAATCCGTGGAGAAACTCATGGAGTACCTCAAGAAGTTCCATGCCAGAAGCAAATTGATTTTTGTAGTGGTACGGGATAAAGAGCAGTTTCATCAAGCGGCGGATGCGGACAGACTGAAGGAATCGCTCAATCCTTTTCTTAAACAAAAATTGGTGATGATCTATCCGGAAGAAATGGAATCCGGAACAGAATTTTTTATAAAAATATTATAGTAAAAAGAACAAAGAAGTGGTATATTATAAATAATAATGGTTTATATATTGGTATAAAAGCAGAGGAAAGAGAGGGTTTGCCATGAGCAAGAGAGAGATTATAAATAAATTGGACGACATATTGGAGAATGCCGGGGTAAGTGAGATTCTTGGAAGAAAGAAAGAAGAGGAGAAGAAGAGTAATACACTCTTGTGGGTATTAGCAATTATTGGCGCTGTAGCAGCGGTAGCAGCCATTGCTTACGCGGTATACCGCTATCTGACACCGGATTATCTGGAAGATTTTGACGATGACTTTGATGACGATTTTGACGATGATTTCTTTGAGGATGAAGAAGAGGAAGAGACGATTAAGATTGATGAATAGGCTGTCGTAGGTGTCAGTGTTACGGATAATAGCTGTGCCGGGAATATCTTGATATACTGTAATGAATAATCGTCGTATGGTGTAAGAGATATGATGGTATATTATATGACGTGACAATATTATGTAAACTATAAGCGGGGTGTTTCTATGCATCCCGCTTTTATACTGTACTTGAAAATGTGCGAATCATAACGTATGGAGTGTAAAAATGAAAAAAGGTCAGATTGTAGAAGGAACCGTGCAGAGAGTGGACTTTCCCAATAAAGGGGTTGTAGAGACGGACGAAGGAGTATGTATTGTCAAGAATGCGCTGCCGGGTCAGAAAGTGCGGTGCGCCGTTAATAAAGTGCGTAAAGGAAAGGCGGAAGGAAGACTTCTGGATATTCTTGAGCCGTCAACATTAGAGTGTGGCAGTCCTTGTCCCCATTTCGGCATTTGCGGCGGGTGTACATATTTGTCACTTCCTTACGAAGAACAGCTTAACATCAAAGAAAAACAGGTAAAGAAGCTGCTTGACGGCGTGCTTGTTAAACAGCAGAGCACATGGCAGTTTGAAGGTATCAAGGCAAGTCCGGTCAGTTTCGGCTACCGCAATAAGATGGAATTTTCATTTGGCGATGAGGTGAAGGACGGACCGCTTGCACTTGGAATGCATAAGAGGGGCAGCTTCTATGATATTGTGTCAGTGACGGATTGTCAGATTGTGGATGAGGACTATCGCAGTATTTTAAGATGCGTCAGAGATTATTTCGCATCTTTGCAGGAACAGGGCATGGATATCCGATTTTATCACAGACTGCGTCATACCGGATATCTGCGGCATCTTCTTGTGCGCAAAGCGGCTGGAACCGGGGAGATATTGGTCGCGCTTGTGACTACGACGCAGACTGGAGAGTGGAAGGAAGAAGCGGTGATAAACGGCATGGCGGAAAGGCTGCTCACATTGCCGCTTTCCGGCAGAATCGTGGGTATTCTGCATACAAGAAACGATGCGGTGGCAGATGTGGTAAAGAGCGATGAGACGAGGATTCTCTACGGACAAGATTTTTTCTATGAGGAATTGTTAGGCTTGAAGTTCAAGATTTCTCAATTTTCTTTCTTCCAGACAAACAGCCGTGGTGCGGAAGTGCTCTATGAGACGGCAAGAAGTTATATTGCGGATTATATCGGATCAGAAACAGAAGGGAAGCAAACGGATGCGGCGGAAGGGAAGCAAACGGATGCAGGTGAAGGGATTGCCGAGAGCAAACGAATAAAGAAAAATAAGATTGTCTACGATTTGTACAGCGGCACCGGAACGATTGCGCAGTTGATGGCGCCGGTAGCCAAGAAAGTAATCGGTGTGGAGATTGTGGAAGAAGCGGTGGAAGCAGCGCGGAAAAATGCCGAATTAAACGGTTTACATAACTGTGAATTTATATCGGGCGACGTGCTGAAAGTGTTGGATGGAATAGAGGAGAAGCCGGATATTATTATCTTAGACCCGCCCCGTGACGGAATTCACCCTAAGGCGCTTGATAAAATTATTCGTTATGGGGTGGAGCATATTCTTTATATTTCCTGCAAGCCGACGAGTCTTGTGAGAGATTTGGAGGTCTTTTTGGAAAGAGGATATGAGGTGAAGCGGGCTGTGGCGGTGGATCAGTTTCCTTGGACGGCGAACGTAGAGACTGTGTGTCTCTTGAGCAACCGAAAATCTAAGCCCGATTCTTACGTAGACTTAAGCATCAATATGGAAGATTACCATAGAATTAAGAACGAAGAAAAATAAAACATAATAAACCGAACTTACAGAAGAACTGTTAACACGATGAAGTGTTGGCAGTTCTTTTTTTCGTGTAAGGGAGGTGGTGCCGTTGGGCTGTGGAACACAATTTCTCGGATGAATCTATATCCGATACAAGGTCTGTGAATCTAATCTAAAACAAGGCAAATCTAAGGAGGCAATATTATGGCATTTAAGAAATTTAGAAAAATGAAAGTATATGAAGCAAGCGGCTACAACTATAAAAGAACCCCATCTATCATCCTTAAGGGAGATTGGTTGAAAGAAACCGGATTTGATGTGGGTGGTCTGATTCAGGTGGAATGTGAGAATGGAAAGCTGATTATCACTCCGAGAGAACCGGAAATGGTGGAATATCATGCTCCATGCGGACAGTGCATAATGGTGGCAGAAGATTGTAAATGTTATGGCAAGAAAGGGAGAAAGTGATTATGGCAAAGATTATCGTATTAGGTGCCATGAAGGGTGGAGTCGGCAAGTCCGTCTCCACTTACAACCTGGCATATTCATTGAACAAATTAGGGAAGAAAGTATTAGTGGTAGATTTTGATAGTTCGGCAAATATCACCAGATGTGTGGTAGAGGATATAAAAACTGTTGAAATCAGTATTGGTGACTTGATGATGAATCAGATGGACGAAGAGGAACAGCCAAATCCGGCTGAGTACATTATTAACAGAAATGGGGTTGACTTTATACTATCATCAAAAGTGCTGTCTGCTGTAGATGCGAAGCTGAGACTGGAAATGGGAGCCGAGAAGATTCTGGCATGTATTCTGGAACCGTTCAGAGAGGAATACGACTATATTCTGATTGATACATGTCCATCATTGAATACTTTGACAATCAATGCCCTTTCTGCTGCAGATGAAGTCATTATAGCGGCAAATCCGCAGTTCTGGGCAATGGTGGGATTGGAAGACTTCCTTCTGACCGTAAAAAAAATTAAGAACCGTGTCAATTCTAAATTAGATGTGTCCGGGATTCTGCTGACCATGTGTGAGGAGAGAACCAACCTTTGCAAAGTTATTACTGAGGAAGTGGCAGGGACATTCAACGGGAAACTCCGAATATTTGACAGCAAGATTCCGAGTACGGTAAAAGTGGGGGAATCGGTTTATTATGGAGAACCATTATTAGAGTATGCGCCGAGAACAAAGGCTTGCAGAATGTATCAGAATTTAGCAAAGGAGTTGATTGCGGATGAAGACTAATGCACCAAAAAGAAAAGTATTTCAGGATGCGGTGGATTTAATCAGCCCACCAGAAGAGATGATAAATCCGGTTAGTAGTGGTCAGACAATGATTTCCGTGAAAAAGATAGTACCATTCCATAATCATCCATTCCGTCTGTATGAGGGAAAACGCCTTGATGATATGGTGGAGAGTATTAGAGAGCATGGGGTTCTTATTCCGGTTATTGTACAGAAAATTGCAGATGGATATGAAATGCTATCAGGTCATAATCGTTGGAATGCCGCTAAGGTCGTGGGCATCAAAGAGATTCCAGCAATCATCAAAGACAATCTGACTGAAAGAGAAGCATATGTGTATGTGATAGAAACCAATATGTTGCAGAGGTCTTTTGATGACTTCTTACCATCGGAAAAGGCAGCAGTATTGGCAGAACGATATGAGAAAGTCATGTGCCAGGGAAGACGGAATGACATTCTGGAAGAGATTGCAATGCTGAACGGTGTGGACATGCAAGAGACTTGTGGACATGATGTCCACAAGTCAAAGAGCAGAGATGCCATTGGAGAAGATTATGGAATGACCGGACGCAACATTGCAAGGTATATGAGATTGAACCAGACCACAGACCAAATTAAGGAAATGGTGGATGACGGTGCAATGGCAATGGTGACAGCAGTGGAATTATCCTATCTGTCAGAAGAGGAACAGGGACAAGTGTGTAAGGTTCTGGATGAGCTTGGTGGAAAAATAAATAATGCTCAGGCTATGGAGTTACATAAAGAAGCCGGTTCTCTTACGACGGAAAAAGTGAAGGATATTTTGGCGGGAGTAATAAAAGAAAAGCCTGTATCTGACGCAAAGCTGTTTGCCCAGATTAAAAAGAAATATTTTAAAGGTAAGAGTACAGAAGAAATATTGGAAATTATGGAACAGGCATTAACCACATGGTTTGCCGGGAGGCCGCTGAAAAAGTAGATACCACCGCCTATATTTGGTATAATGTAATTATCAAATACAGGCGGTGGCACTAT
>VSOA01000340.1 GCA_009774585.1 Lachnospiraceae bacterium | reverse complement strand
GTTCATCATATTCTTTCACATATTCGGTAATTCTTTAGTTATCATAATTTACATCATTAAAAGGTCCGATATATTTTCTTCCAAGACATAATGTAAGTAATATTTCTATGGACAAAATGACTGCCAATGAACAAATATATTTCTTGCTCCTTATTCCGAAATAGATACATGTCATTACGCATATTACCAATGTCATCCCAAAACAAAAAGCCTTTGGAAATTCTGTTATGACATGATAATTCCAATCATTGGACAAATAACTGATACCTGCAGCAAAATAACCTTGCATAACAGTCAATCCACTATACATTGCACTCCAAAATGTAATTACAAACGTGATGACTGATACAATCACACAACATATATAAAGACGAATTTTGCATTTCGATTCACAGAATGCAAGCAAACCGATTCCAATAAAAACAGGTAAAATATGCTCGTTATATCTTCCGTAAACAAATCCGTCCAATCTGCCCGGACGCATGCATACTATTGCAGTAATTACAAATTGTCCAAACATGGAAAGTAAAACAAATAAATAAAATAATTTCTGATTTTGCTTTATTTGTTCCTGACTTTTATCCGATCTTGCAAAAATCTGCCTCAACATAATCCACGTTTTTTTTATGCAGATATAAATTCCCGGAATAAACAATCCAAATGACGCCACAACCAAATAATATAACTTACCGATACTACTGAGAAACAAATCCTTAATCCCTTGTAGTGAAAGCAAATCTTTGAATGTCTGAATATGTCCGGCATAATCATTGACAGAAAGAAATCCCTCATCTGCCACTGCGTAAACAGTATTTGTAACCCTTTCTTTCACCCATATGCCGCACAATAATCCTATCGCTAATACTATAAAAGCAACTATCAGACTTTTTCGGACAGACGGCGTTTTCCATGCATACAAAATAAAAGTTATGATTGCCGCAATGATTACAGCTACCGTGCGCATATGCACAAAATATATATATATAAGCGACAATGCAAGAAACGCCGCTCTGGTTATACTCGTCTTATCAATAAGCATAATTATTTGATAGCAAATCAATACATACAGAAACATGAGAAGTGGTTCTGTCAGTGTCATTTGCATATAAAAAGACCATGGCGGATAGAAAACTGCTATTCCTACTGCCAATACAGACTGCATCTTTTTCTCATTTGAATAATCAGACTGATGCAGTCTTTTGAAGATTCCCCACAATAATCCGGCTGACCCGCATTGCAACAGCATATTAACGGCAACTGCAGCCTGATATGCCAATCTGCCATTTCGAAATAACCACAGAATCGGCGTAAGAATCATTCCATACCCAAAGGAATAATAAGAACCAAGCGCCGCCGTAGCAGACCAGTCATAACCTAGCGTCTGCGCCGCACTCGCCCAATAACCGAACTCATCCGGATATATGGAAAATCCGCATATCTTATAAATATGAAATTGAAAAGTACAGAAAATAAGCAATATAAACAACAACCAGTACCGGAAGAAGAATTTTCTTCTCCCTCCGGTTACTGTCTGCATATCGTTAATACTTAACGATTGCATATGCACCTTGACCACCTGTTGTATCGAAAGTGATCGTATCAGGATTGGAATCTGTATCCTGAAGAACAGTTACTGCTCCGCCCGGACGTACACAGATTACTGCAAAAGTCTTATCGCTTTGTGCAAATGATTTCGGAATACCGACTTTTACTGAAATCTTATCTCCATCTTGTGAAAGCAGACTAAATTGTCCGCCGGCTTTCTTACCAATCTCGATGTTGATGCAGGGACCTACCGTGGCACCAATAGCTGTTGCAGCATTGTCAATTACTGCTTTTGCAAGATTACTTTTCTTCACATCCATGTTAGAAAATCTTGCATAAGGAACTTCTCCCGCTGCAAGTCCATAGCTGCTTGCAATTCCTGACAAACCGCTTGTGATTGCTGTTCCGTTTACATTTGTTGCAATATAAACACCCTGTACTGTTGATTTTACCCCTGCAACTGTATTTGTTACCGGAATCTCAGCAATACTGCTTACGGAACTGCCGCCGTCACTACTTTCATTAACGATAGCAATTACTTGTTCTTCCACTGTCTGTGCCGGCTGACCACATGATCCGCCTATAACGGGATCGCCGCTGCCTGTTATAGGATCGCCGCTGCCCGCAGCCATTACACCCATGGAAGGCGCTGCAATAAGAGCAACTGTCAAAGCGCTTGCCATCATTTTTTGAATGAATTTCGTTTTCATTCTCTCTCCTCCTTATAAAATTTTATAAATTTCATAAAATAAAATAATTTAAGAAATAACAATTTGCACGACTGTTTATGCGGTTAAGTGAAGTTGTACCATTTTTTTGACGGTCTAAAGATTATTATTTAATCTTTCCATTAAAATGCGTTTTTGTTTTACCGAAGTGTGCACATATAACTGTAGCGTAATGTGTACATCCGAATGTCCCATAATCTCACATAAGCTTTTTACATCAAATCCTAATTCCACACATCTGCTTGCAAAGCAATGTCTTAACGCATGGAATCGAAAACATTGAAATCCGTTTTCTTTCAAAAAGCGCTCAAATCGGTACTGTAGCGTGCGAGGCTCACAATAATCAACTCTTTTACCCGGAACAACATACTCTTCCGGCACAGTCTTTTTGCATGCAAGAAATTTAATCAAATTACTTGGTAATGGTATATCTCTAACTGAACTGCTTGTTTTAGGTTCCATAATATAGATTTTTGTACCGGGATTTTGATTCGAATATGTGTTTATCCGCTGCATTGTTTTACTAATATGAATCATTCCGTTATCCAGATCCACGTCTTTCCACTGTAAGGCGCATAGTTCTCCGATTCTGATTCCGGAATTGATTGCAATTAATATACCGGCTTGTTCCGGAAGTTCTTTTGTATACAATATCTTTTCTACTTCGTTTATAGTTTCTATAGAGGGAAGTTCTTTTATGACAGATTTACTATTATGATTTCCGTTAAAAGACGGGATAGGAATTTTATAGTGAACATTTTCATGCTCATTTTCATAATATTTAAGCGCTTGTTGAAATACGCCGAATATACTTTTAATATACTCCGAAGATAGACCGTCATCCTTTTTGGTCAAAACAAATTTTCTTACTTTATCTACAGTCAACATTTCAGGGTATATATGCGACCAATACGGTAATAAGTGATTTTCAATAATTCTTCGATAATTGGCATATGTGGATGGTTTCCATTCTATTCTTTTCTGATTCAGCCAGAAATATAGGATTACTCCTATTGTATCCCCTCTTCCTCTTACATCACCATATTTTTCTATATATTTCTGCATTTTTCCTTTTACTTCCGTATAATTTCTGCCATATATTGAGTGATACTTGCGTTTTTTATTTCCATCATATCCTAAAATAACTCGTCCCTCCCATCTTCCGTCCTTACGCTTATAGATATTACGCCCTTTTCTAGCCATTGTATTTTCCTCCGATCGACTATAAATTTGTAAAAAGATATTGACATAACTTGGATTTAAGTTACAATAAAAAATAGAATTTCATAATTTATTTTATTTTATGA
>VSOA01000339.1 GCA_009774585.1 Lachnospiraceae bacterium | reverse complement strand
CAAACTTCTTTTCCTGCATGATATTCTGTTGTCAATTTTCGGTTGGAATCTCATTCATTGAGATTCCGAGAAGTTATGATACAATGCGTCAAGAAAATTTTTCTTGTACGTCCTGTTTAAGACAATCAATTCATCGTTATCCATGACAAGCTTCAGTCTCATATTCAAATCTGTCTTCACCTGCTTGATCCGATACAGATTGACAATCGTACTCTTGCTGATTTGTATGAATCCACCACTGCCAAAATAATCCAAGAAGCTTCTCATACTGTAATCCAGTTGATAGACATCCCCTGCCTGATAGGCAAATAGCTTCCTGTCAACCGTTTCCAGATAATAGATACTGCCCGGATGCAATATGCACACTTCATCTTCTTTTCTCCCAGTAATACTCTGCATCGAGGAAAAGAAGTTACGGATAATCTCCATCTGTTCATTCTCTTCCCGATATTGTACATCCACCCTGTCTTCCGGCAAGGAAGCATCTCTATGATAGCTTACATGCATCATTCACCTCCCCCTTTCCTGTTTCATTTTACCGCGCCATGTTCAAAGTGCAAGTGCCTCATGCGCAAGCTGCGATTTCAGTGACGCATGCTGCGTTCTGCTTTAACGGCATTTCTGAAATCAACAAATGTACTAATAAAAAAACATAATGCTTTTTCTCTCGTAAGGTGCTATATTATACTTGCATATACTATATCAAGCGACTAAAAACGTCAAAAGGCAGGGCGATATATATGTTTAAACAAAAGAATTCTGATGAGCAAGGGCTGAAAATCATTATTGTCGGATGCGGTAAAGTCGGCAGAACGATTCTTGCACAGCTAATCAAAGAAGGTCATGATATCACCATCATTGACCACAATCCACAGAAAATTCAGGAGTTGACCGGATTGTATGACGTGATGGGGATCGTCGGCAACGGTGCAAGCTTCGGCATCCAGATGGAAGCAGGCATCGCTTCCGCAGATTTGATCATTGCCGTAACTGATTCGGACGAGCTGAATCTTCTGTGCTGTACAGTCGCTAAACGTGTCGGTAACTGCTCCGCTATCGCCAGAGTCCGCACCCCCGATTACAGCAAAGAAGCTAACTATCTGCGCGAACAGCTCGGACTCGCCATGATTATCAATCCGGAATTGGAAGCTGCCCGTGAAGCGGCGCGCATTCTATTCCTTCCCACCGCACTGGAAGTCAGTACGTTTGCACACGGACAGGCAGAGATGATTAAGTTTAAAGTGCCGGACGGCAATCAGTTAGACGGCATGACAATTATGGACCTCGGAAGAACTTTGGGCAAAAACATCTCCGACCATATTTTGATCTGCGCTGTGGAACGCGATAAGGATATCCATATTCCTTCCGGTAACTTCCGCATTCAGAAGGGAGATTTACTTTCATTTGTCTCCTCCAGAGCAAGTGCAAAGGCTTTTCTTAAGAAAATCGGCTTTAAGACACATGCCGTCAAGAATACACTGATTATCGGCGGCGGCAAATCCGCATACTACCTTGCCTCCCAGTTGATCCACATGGGAATCTCCGTCAAGATTATCGAGAATAATCCGAAGCGTTGTGAGGAACTGAGTATTCTGCTGCCGAAAGCGATCATCATCAACGGAGACGGAACGAACGAGGGGCTTCTGAAGGAAGAAGGCATCGAATATGCGGAATCTTTCGTTCCTCTGACAGGTATTGACGAAGAGAATATCATGCTGACGCTCCATGCCAAAATGGTGTCTCAAGCAAAAGTGATCACAAAAATTAACCGCATTACCTTCGACGATGTAGTGAGCAATCTTGATCTCGGAAGCGTCATTTACCCGAAGTTTATCACTTCGGAGGCGATTATCGCATATGTACGCGCCAAGAAAAATTCAATGAACAGCAATATTGAGACGCTATATCATATGTTTGACTCCCGTGTGGAGGCAATTGAATTTCGTGTGGAAAACGAGTCCAAGGTCACAAATATACCGCTTGCCGAACTATCTCTTAAAAAGGGGCTGTTGATTTCATTTATCAACCGCAACGGCTCTATCATCATCCCCAGCGGACAGGATTCCATTCAGGTCGGCGATACGGTTATGATTGTTACAACACACACGGGATTTGATTCGATTCAGGATATTTTAAATTGATACACCGAGAGAGGACGCCTGCATACAAATGAACAGTTCAATTATTCGATTCATTTTAGGATATATATTGAAGACGGAGGCCGCTTTACTTCTGCTGCCCTGCCTGATTGCACTCATCTATACGGAGCGGGAGGGCTTATGGTATCTTCCTGTTGCTGCTATCTGCTTTCTCTTAGGCAGCCTGATGACAAGAAGAAAACCGGCAGACAATGTATTTTATCTGAAAGAAGGCTGTATTGCCACCGCCTTTAGCTGGATACTCTTAAGTTTCTTCGGCTGTCTTCCATTCGTACTGACGGGAGAAATCCCTTCGTTTACGGACGCTCTGTTTGAGACGATCTCCGGATTTACGACCACCGGCGCAAGCATCTTAAGCGACGTGGAAGCACTCTCACACTGCTCCTTATTCTGGAGAAGCTTTACGCACTGGATTGGCGGTATGGGCGTGCTCGTGTTCCTACTCGCCATCGTACCCTTAAGCGGCGGCTCCAATATCAACCTGATGCGCGCAGAAAGCCCCGGTCCTTCCGTGGGCAAGCTGGTGCCCAAAGTGAGATATACCGCACGCATTCTCTATCTGATTTATTTTGGCATGACCGTGATAGAAACCATTCTGCTTCTTCTCGGCAAAATGCCTTTGTTTGACGCGGTATGTACCAGTTTCGGTACAGCCGGAACCGGAGGGTTCGGCATTAAAAACAGCAGCATTGCCGGTTATTCTCCGTACCTGCAGTGGATTGTCACAATATTCATGATTTTGTTTGGCATCAACTTTAACGCCTACTATCTTATCCTCTTTGGAAAACTTAAAAAGGCTTTGCAAATGGAAGAAATCCGATATTATCTGCTGATCATACTGGTATCGGTTGCCATGATTTTCTTAAGTATCCTGCACACATACTCTAGCGCATTTGAGGCGTTGACACAATCGGCTTTTCAGGTAGCTTCCATCATCACCACAACCGGTTTTTCTACTACCGACTTTAACACATGGTCAAGCGCCTGCAAGATTATTCTTGTCCTATTAATGTTCGTAGGCGCCTGTGCCGGAAGTACGGGCGGCGGTATCAAGGTGTCACGTTTTGTCATTCTTTTTAAGACGGTGAAAAAAGAATTTACTTCCTACATCCATCCGAAAAGTATCAAGAAGATTCAGATGGATGAAAAGCCGATTGACCACGAGACTATCCGGACCGTAAACGTGTACATCATTACTTTTATGGTTGTATTTGTCTTGTCGTCATTCCTCGTTTCACTCGATCATACGGATCTTGTTACCTCATTTACGGCAGTTGCCGCCACCATCAACAATATTGGTCCCGGTCTCGAATTAGTAGGACCTTCGGCAAATTTCGGATTCTTCTCGAATTTTGCCAAATATGTCCTTATGTTTGACATGCTTGCCGGAAGGCTGGAGTTGTTCCCGCTGTTACTTTTGTTCCATCCGAGTAT
>VSOA01000338.1 GCA_009774585.1 Lachnospiraceae bacterium | reverse complement strand
TCGTAAAACATAGAGTCACCACCAAAACTCATTTTAATGAGTAAAATATTGACAATTGCGTTTTAATGAGTTATTGTAATATTAACAAAATAAAAAGAAGCAGAAAATATAGCGAAGCATACCAAAAATAAACGGAAACTGCCATTTCCGTCAGAGATAATTTTCCTTGGGTATACTATACGCTATTTTATTGTAGCCGTTTTAATTTACAAAGTAAAGTCATAGTTTTTGATGAAATTTGTAGAAAAATGAAGGATTAAATACAAATGCAAAGAAGACCATTAATCGGATTATGTCAAGCGGGAGAATTATATTTAACATTATGATTGAAATCAATGATGCTGTTATCTCTGATGTTTATACATTTAGGACGATATTGCTTAGTGCCTTATTTTTTATCTTGGTCACATATATTTTAATCCAGCATTTAAAGCTGAGTGATTTTTGGCACTCATTATCATTAAAAAAGAAAACTGAAGACGAAAAGGAGAGTATGAGATGAAGGATGTGATTTATTCAGACTGGTCAAAACAGGTCAAAAAGGCAATGATAGATGCTGATCTGGACACGAATGACATAGCAGATAAATTTAAATGGACAAGACAGTATGTCAGCGCAATCATAAATGGAAGAATGTACCAGAAGGAAGCTGTAGGCAGCATAAGCATGTATCTTGGCATTGAGGTCCCTAATGGTGCTGCCAGTACTTTGGCAAAGAAAAAACATCTACCGGACGCAACGGAGAAATATTATGGTTTTAACTCTGAAGTAACTGAAGGTGAAGTTTTAGCTAAAATGTCGGAACAAAAAAGTGTAGGAAAATCATTGAAAATGCCAAATTTAGGAGGAAGTAAACATATTTCAATAGAATAAAGGAAGATTCCATTATTTGATACATTTTTTCAAATTAAGTAAAAAAGAAACGGAAGACAAGAAAAAAGGAATCACAAAATGAATTACGCAGCGAAATGGAATAAGATAGATTCGATCATTTTCTTTTTTGAGAATAAAATCAAAGAGATAGGGAACGCAGTTACGGATAGCAAAGATGCAGAGCCGGATGCGGAACTGATGATACTGGCAGAAACAGAACATTTGCGGATAGAAAATGAGAATCTGAAGAAACGGGAATACCCGCTTTATATGGTAGAAGAAAATGGTCAATACAGTTGTCCAATATGCCATAAAATATTGAATGATGGAAATGTAAAGTATTGTTCAAACTGCGGACACAGAGTTACTAAAAAAAATAAACTATGTCATTGATTGGCATACAGTTATTGGTTAACTTTTTTTCATGAAAGTACAATCGAGTAGATTTTCGGAAATGGAGGCAGGAAATGAGCAAGGTTAATAAATACAGAGCATGGAATATAGGAAAGAAAATTATGTGTTATGACAATAAGGATTCGAGTGATTGTTATTTGGATGGCGCATACGCTTCTGATGTTGGGTTGATAAATTTCCATTTGAATATGCCAGAATACTTGAAAACCTATGAGTATATGCAGTACATAGGCGTTCCCGATAAAAACGGAAAGGAAATCTACGAGGGAGATATTGTCAGAAGAAAAATTTTTGATGATTATGTAGTTGGACAAGTAGTGTGGCTTGATATAGGATTTTGCGGTTTCATGCTAAAATGCGGAAACAGCTATTATCACATAGGAAAAAGTGAACATACGGGGAAATCTGATTGCGATGAAGTTATCGGAAATGTGTATGAAAATACAGATTTGTTGAAGAAGGCAGGAATATTGAAACAATGAAAATTCTGGTATTTATATTTTGTGATACTTATTATAGAAATAAAAGATTATCTTAAAGGTAGAAGCAGCCAATAAAGGCTTTTCTATATAAATGAACCATGATAAATACGCCGCATATATGCGTAAGAATACAGCACTTGCGTTATAAAGTCCGGTAATGTCCGTATGCATGAAGCTTCACAGTGAATCTGCCATGACTCTAATATTCTAACCAATCTTTTGAAACGCTTACATGATAACAGATAATAAGACGAGCGATAGGATTTGTTCTGTGCAACGTATCAACTGGTAACTGATACGGCGATGAAGTGTATGCGGTGATAATGATACACACTTGAGGGGAGTCTACCCATAGGAATGGGAGAGGTAGAGTAGCATATTGCGAAATGGGTATGTGAGGGTAACCTGTGGAGCTGACCAGCAGCCGCCGGCACAATTTTTTATGTGACGTCGCATAAAAAGATAATAAATTGATATATTGTTTGATGCCATTATTGAAGGGGAAAATAGCTTATGATAAAATTAGAAATAGATAGTACAAATAATATTTTTGTAATTGAACATGATTTGGCATGTAAAGAACATTTACTGGATGAAATGGTATTGATACTCGATCATATCATAGTAGATTGTGAAATACGGAAATTTAAGCCATATGAGAAGAAGACTCTCCCTGAATTAGAGTCTATCTTACATGAAAAGCGGAAAGAGTATCTGAGATTAATGGAAAACGAAAAATGTAAATGTATTGGCTATTTGCAATTAGAAGTGATGCAGGAAGAGACATTATAAAAACATATTATCTTTTCACATGTAAAAATAGGAGAAATGAAACGGTTGAAAAAATATGTTGCGGTGAAGGGGCAGGAAGAGATTTGCTGGCTTTGGCAAACATTGAAGCACCACCAATTTTTAATATGTTGAAAGAGGACTGCTCGGGTTTTGGAGAATATAATGGAAATCATAACTTTGATGGAAAGAAAAATCGTCAATGGCACCCTGCTGCAAAACAGCTATATAATGCAATAATGATATTAATAACTGTATGGAATTTAAAACCGGGAAAAATATATGAGTATAAAGCTCAGGCAGAAGAATATTTTTATTGTCCTCCATTTGCGAATAGAATAGAAAAAATAAATAATATATTGCATAGACATAAGACTTCAATGCGAAAAATATTAGATGGACTTGCCCAAGATAATCATCTGCGCGAGTTTCACTTTGATTTACTTGAAGCAATATTACATGAAGCAGGTATAGTCTCATATTTTGAAGATGAAAATGGGAATTAATATACTGAAATATTGTGGAAAAGGAAATTGTGACAGCAAATTGAGAAAATAAATTGACATAATCAAGATGATTTTGTAATATAATATTAGCGGCGGGCAACCAGAGTGTCCGCCCAAGCGATGAGACAAGATGGTGTACCGGAATGCTTCGTCTTGTTGAGCTTTCAGGAGGGGTTGTGCAGCGTTACCTCAAACCGGAGTAGGCAGTAATGCCGAATGAAAATGCAACAGAAAAAAGATTCTGCATATGCGGAGTCTTTTTCTGCATTTAGAGAGGAATTAATATGGATTTACTAAAGAAAGCGGCAAAAGAATTTGAAAAATTATTATCTACAACGTATTACTTTGAAATTGCACGTAAAAATATAGCAAAGAAATTTGCGCTTAATTTTATTCCGGAAGACTTTCATCATATTTGTGGACTTCATAAGTTAAAAGATATTGGTCTGGTTCAGACAGGACCAAGAGGCAGAATATACCAAGATATTATCAAGAATAAAATTACATTCGCAGACATAGTTATTAGTAATTATT
>VSOA01000337.1 GCA_009774585.1 Lachnospiraceae bacterium | reverse complement strand
TAGGATTTAAGATCATTCATAACGATGGTAATCTGTGGGGCAAGTTTCGATTTCAACTCAAATAAACGGGATTGAGTATTTTGATCCTTGTTTGATTTATATACATAAGCGGCTGCGGCTCCTAAAGCGCCTAATCCCATGACTACCGGTCCGAAAAATATTGATAAAGCAACCCCTGTCATAGTGGCAATGCCCATTCCCGGAAGCGCATTCCGCGCAAACCCACACGCTTTTGATGCCAAGTCCTTCTCAGCCGGGGTTAAATTAACATTAAGCCGTTCTGAAAAGCTTAGCTCTCCTACTTCCACATTTTCTCCAAGGATTTCATTTACTTGTGTGAATCCAAGAAGAATTCGCTGATCGACTTCTGCAGCAATGGATTCCAGTCCCATATTGAGTTGGGCAAGAATCCATTCGCCTCCATTCTCAGCCTTTGCTTCGGGACGTTTAAGGAGTTGATCAAGACAATCTGTTGAAAACAGAATACTTTGGCGCGTAAGTTCGTTTATGACATTTGATTGAGTGGAATGAATAACCTTAGAAATCTTCTTTCTGGTTGTTGATGTCGGATTTGCAAGGTCGTCCTTCATTGCCTTCAACTCCATCAGTTTTTCCTTATACTCTTCTTGAGCCACAGGGTTTGGATACTCAATCTGAGAAATCTGATATTCATATTTCTCAATAAGAGAACTCAATGAAGATAGCATATAGTTCTTCAGTCCTTTAAGGATATTGAGTTTATATGCTGGAACAATATTGCAAAGTGCTTTGTCAATAGATTCGCAATTCGACGAAGTCTTCATTTTTTCACTTTTGCTCTTGTTATACATAGCCCAGTGAGTAGAAGATACCGGTATTATCTCAACCTTTCCATCTTCCAAAGAACAAAAGTCCGTTATTTTCTTCTTAGTGTCTGCAATTAACTGAGCAAGTTCATCCTTAGACTTAAGGTCACTCTTGTTAAGAATAATTTTCGCCGAAGGAGCATATTGGAGAATTTTATCCTTATAAAACTCTAATTCTGTTGAAGACAACGGTTCCCAGCATCTACGACAAAAAATGTCACATCGGCTTTTGGCATGACATATAATGTCAAGAATAAATGACGGGGATCAAGTCCTCCAACCCCGGGGGTATCCATAAGAATGAGTCCATTCTTTAGTTTCACAGAAGGGAGTTCGATAATAAGCATTATAGTATTATCCACCTCAAGTGATGACCCCTTTGCGTATTTCTCAATTTCGTCAAATGCAATCGTCTCTGATTTGAGATTTTTCACATCTCCGTAAAAACGAGTAACCTTTCTTTCCGTGCCATATTTGATTATGGACACAACCGATGTCGCTATGCCGGGGTCAGTAGGACATACACTTTCACCAAGAAACGCATTTATGAAGCTCGATTTACCGCGTTTGAACTCACCGCATATGAGGACAGAAACTTCATTTACAGATGCTTTCTGTAAAAGTTTTCTCATTGTTTCTATGTCGTTCTCTTTATGTTGAGCCTTGTATAAGGGCTCAATCTTTGATACAAGAGTATTAAATCGAGTAATATTTTTATCTTGTTTCTCCATTAATTATCCGAAAAATGTTGAACAGAAATCAATATCATAGTTATCGCAATAGTCAACCATTAGAAGTTGCTGTTGACACAACATCGCCGAGTCAAAATCCCCGATGCTGTTAAAGTAATCGATAGATCCATGTAAGAAATCCTCATATGCCTGATTGCTATTTAGATCTGCATAATTAATACCATTAGGCATATCATTAAAGTTGATCATGTTGAGATTATCCTGATATGTATGCTGCATCATTTGAGTGGCAATATCCGTGTTAAGATAATCATTAAACATATAATTGTCGCCAAAGATGTCATTGAAGGCCAATCCGTGGTTGGCAACATCAAAATATGCATCCATCAGAGAAGCTGTGGGAGAAACATAGGCCCCATCCAACAGGCTGGAAGCAGGAAGACCATAGCTAAGATCATTAAATATCTGGAAATCCGCATAGTCCATGCCCCCTACGTTAGATATATGGCCTTGTCCATAGTCAAAATTTGCCATAGTAGCTGAGTGGTCAGGAACTGGAATGTCAGTTGACACCATATAGCACTGGGCATCACTCCAAGCGTCCATGAACTGTTCAAGTGGGTATGCCTTATGATACTCACCACTACCGGGATCATCAACAATGACCATAACATTGTCGGAATCACTGGTATCAATACCGGCTACTACAAGAGCATGGTCCGGAGTGTCTCCCATAAAGAAATCTTTGAGCCATGCCATAAATTTGTTTCCCCAAAGTTCTTCAGAATCAACTCCGACAATAACCTTATGCCCTTGAGAGAGCTCAGATACAAGATTGAACACATTTGCATCCTCTTGACGAGTAACCGGAATATTGGCAGTTTCAAGAAGATTGCCTACATCACCGGCGGCCGTACCAGTTCCATCTCCGTTATACCATCCTTGCTCATAGGAGAATTGGACTAATTGATCCTCATTAACATCTATCCCGAACTCATTCAGGATTATCTGTTGTGATTTTATAGCGCAACTGTCAGGATACTGTTGCTGAATATCAGGTATCATACCATTATTTTCCATGGTGTTGAAGTTATTTGTGTCAAGTGTTATTGTATCAGAAAACAAATCGCTCAAACCGAAAAAAGGAACATCGGTCAAATCTATGCTTGAAAATACATCTATGTCTGACATAATATCAGCGGTTTCAGACATATCAGCATTATTGCTAAGACTTGTTTTTATAAGCAAGTTTTCTATGGGTGATGTATTGCCATCTAAATATGCAGCAAATAGCTCATCGGATATTTGTTCATTCATACATAGTCCTCCTTCCTCGTCATTATAAGTTTTAATTGAAGAAGCGCCCTGCGATGGATATTGTACAAATTATCAACAGTAATGCCCATTTCTGTTGCAAGTTCTTCTGGTGCGACATCATGAATATCCAATCGTTCAATTACTTTTCGGTAACGTTGATTGGGTATCTGGTTGATAGCTTGTCTTACATCGATAGTCTTATCAATTGTCATGCTGTACGAATCAAAATTTTTTGTTTGCTCTATTTGAGCCTCAGATGAATTGTTTTCTATCAGTACGTCTCTCTTTTTCTGAAAAAAACGCACAGCAACAACACCTATCCAAGTCATCAATTTGCTCCTAAAGTCGAATTGTCGTACTTTTATCCAATTGTCCGCTGCAATATACAGGTAGAACTCATTTACAAGTTCATTCAATGTTGCCATACCGCCATATACGCTATAGACTATATACGAAAACAAGTTAGAACACTTCTTGCAAAAGAAATATTCTATAGTCGGCTTGTCATTGCTCAACAGCCCATTGACAAGTTGCTTATCTGTATATAAATCATACGTCATGCTCATAATAACGATTGGGTATCGCTGAGTAAGAGATACCTTAATGTCGCAAAATTAGTCATAATTTCCGATATTACAAAGGATTGCGCCGGATATTTTTATGCAGAAATTCACTTTTTGATGTTTGCAAGCATAAGATGTTTAGCAAAAATCATCAGATTCTTTCATCAATTAATTCAATAGCAAGCAGTTGGTGGATATCCGTATCTCTTACTCAGCGA
>VSOA01000336.1 GCA_009774585.1 Lachnospiraceae bacterium | reverse complement strand
ATCGTATACTGTTTGAAAAGGCATTTGAACCATTCACACCAACATTTTTTTATAAATTAATTGAATTAAATTCCTACAGCATAGATCAATTAGTAGAAAAGAGCGATGAACTCTCTTTGGTAATGCTGATTAATCGTTTGCAGAATTCAACGGAATTTCGTGAATTAAATCTACCCAAAGACTATATTAAAAACCTATCGGAACATTCTACGGACGAGCTCCTCAATATCATTGCCAAAGTAACTGCCACTATGTTGCGGCATCTGAAACTCCCTGAGGACGAAGTGGCAGAATTCACCGGACAGGTAAAGGAGCGCAAAATGGCAGAACTGTTTGAGAATTTTAAAGATATCGATCTACCCGCCGCTCGAAAAAAAGCAATGGCAAGCGGATTAAAAGAGGGATTAAAGAAAGGATTAGCGCAAGGTCTGGAACAAGGTCTGGAACAAGGTCTGGAACAAGGTCTCGAACAAGGATTAGCACAAGGTCTGGAACAAGGAGAGACCCGCCTTGCCAGCCTGATTCTGACTTTAATGCAGTCAGATAGAATGAACGATATAGAAAAAGTCCTTGCCGACCCTGTATACCGAAAGGAATTATATCACCAATACCATATCTAGTTTTCTTGTGCACGTTTACACATAAGTGAAGGATAGCGTTTGTATGATTTGTCCGTACGCTATCCTTCGTTTATGCTTCCTTAATGCTTCCGCCAAATAACATGTGCAACCTTCTGTGTCACCTTCCGCGCCTAGAAATACTCGCAATATCAATCAACGTTATCTCATTTTCGGAAGCCGCATTTTCCAGACTGGAAACAAGCGCCGTCGCAGTATCCATAGCGGTAATACAGTTGACCCCCGTCTCGATTGCCGTTCTACGGATTAAGAAACCGTCTCTGCTCTTATCACGTCCTTGTGTGGGCGTATCAATCACGAGGTCAATCCTATGACCCAGAATCAAATCCATGACGGTCGGTGATTCCTGCTGAATCTTATTAATTTTTCTAGCCTTCACTCCGGCATCATTTAACGCCGCAGCCGTGCTTCTCGTCGCATAGATGATATAACCAAGCTTCTCGAACCGGCGCGCCACTTCAATCGCCTCGCCTTTATCCGCATCCTTCACGGTAATAATCATTTGCTTATGTTTCGGCAGATTGACTCCCGCACCTAAAAACGCTTTGTAAAGCGCCTCATTAAAGGTCTTCGCAATACCGAGACATTCTCCGGTAGATTTCATCTCCGGTCCTAAGCTGATTTCCGCGCCGCGAATCTTTTCAAAGGAAAATACCGGCATCTTAACGGCATAGTAGTCCGCCGCCGGCTGAAGACCCGGCTCATAACCCAGATCACGGATTTTCTTACCGATAATTACTTCCGTTGCCAAGTCTACAATCGGAATGCCCGTCACCTTACTGATATAAGGCACGGTACGAGAGGACCGGGGATTCACTTCGATCACGTACACTTCTTCTCCCATGGCAATAAACTGGATATTAATCAGCCCGATGACATGGAGCGCCTTCGCCAGTCTTCTGGAATATTCCGCGATAGTCTCCTTTACTTTCTCACTGACCGTAGGCGCCGGATACACGGAGATACTGTCACCCGAATGCACTCCTGTCCGCTCAATGTGCTCCATGATGCCCGGAATCAGAATATCCGTGCCGTCGCACACTGCGTCTACTTCAAGTTCTTTGCCCTGTAGATATTTATCTACCAGAATCGGATGTTCCTGTTCATAACGGTTGATGACTGCCATAAACTCTTCGATTTCCTGATCGGACAGTGCAATCTGCATCCCCTGACCCCCCAGTACATAGGAGGGGCGCACAAGCACAGGATATCCCAGCCTGTTTGCTACCGCTTTCGCCTCCTTAGCAGTGTACACCGTACCGCCCGCCGCCCTCGGAATCTGTGTCTCTTCCAGAATCTTATCAAAAATTTCCCTATCCTCCGCGGCATCCACATCTTCTGCTTTTGTGCCCAGAATCGGAACGCCCATCTTCATCAGACTCTCCGTCAACTTGATCGCAGTCTGTCCGCCAAACTGCACCACCGCGCCGTCGGGTTTCTCCACGTTGACAATATTCTCCACATCCTCCGGCGTCAGCGGCTCAAAATAGAGTTTATCCGCTATGTCGAAATCGGTACTGACTGTCTCCGGATTGTTGTTGATGATAATCGTTTCATATCCCTCTTTTGCAAAAGCCCATGTTGCGTGCACGGAACAATAATCAAACTCAATTCCCTGCCCGATGCGAATAGGACCGGAACCGAGTACCAGCACCTTTTTCTTCGGATGGGTCTCTACAACTTCCGTCTCGGAACCAAACACGGAATAGTAATAGGGCGTGCTCGCCGCAAACTCAGCCGCGCAGGTATCTACCATCTTAAATGCCGCAACAATACCGTTATCATAACGCATTTTTTTAATTTCTTCTTCTGTTCTGCCCGTCAGTCTTGCAATCACTTGGTCAGGGAATTCGATTCTCTTTGCTTCCCGTAGAAGTTCCACCGTCAACGGTCCTTGTTCTAACGCCGCCTCCATCTGTGTCAGAATAGCAATTTTATCAATAAACCAGTGATCCACCATAGTAATTTCATGAATCGTATCGTAGTCAACACCTTTGCGGATTGCCTCCGCGATGATATAGATTCTCTGATCATCCACGATTTTCATACGTTCTTTTAATTCTTCCGCACTAAGCGCTGAAAAATCATAACTGCGCAGACAGTCCACATGCTGTTCCAGCGAACGGATTGCCTTCATCAGCGCACCCTCAAAATTGTTGCCAATGCTCATCACTTCGCCGGTCGCTTTCATTTGTGTGGTAAGTGTGCGTTTTGCCGTGATAAATTTATCAAAAGGAAGTCTCGGAATCTTTACGACACAGTAGTCAAGTGTCGGCTCAAAACTGGCATATGTCTTGCCTGTAATGGCATTCTTAATCTCGTCTAATGTGTAGCCGAGCGCGATTTTTGCCGCAACTTTCGCAATCGGATAGCCCGTCGCTTTAGAAGCTAATGCCGAAGAACGGCTCACACGCGGGTTTACCTCTATCACACAGTACTCGAAGCTGGTGGGATGCAGCGCAAACTGCACGTTACAACCGCCCGTAATCCCTAATTCGTTGATAATGTTGAGTGCTGAGCTCCGAAGCATCTGGTATTCCTTGTCCCCCAGCGTCTGTGAGGGGGCCACCACGATGCTGTCACCCGTGTGCACGCCTACCGGATCGATATTTTCCATATTACATACGGTGATGCAGTTTCCCGCACTGTCACGCATCACTTCGTACTCAATCTCCTTCCAGCCGGCGATACAGCGTTCCACCAGAACCTGCCCCACACGAGAAAGACGCAGTCCGTTTGCCAGAATCTCTTCCAGTTCCATCTGATTGTACGCGATGCCGCCGCCGGATCCTCCCAGCGTATATGCAGGACGGAGCACCACCGGATAGCCGATATCCTTCGCAAACGCAATGCCGTCTTCAATGTTTTCTACAACGAGAGAAGGCGCACAAGGCTCCCCTATTTTCTCCATCGTTTCCTTAAATTCCAGACGGTCTTCCGCCTTCTTGATCGTCTTAGCCGTGGTACCCAGAAGTGCAACGCCGTGTGCCGCCAGAAAACCGGACTCATCC
>VSOA01000335.1 GCA_009774585.1 Lachnospiraceae bacterium | reverse complement strand
AATCGTAATCTCTGACACTATGTTATGGAAGAAAGAAAAACTCCCACAAAAAAGCGGGGGTTTTTCAGTGTCCTCGAACAGCAAGGGATTCTTGTGGATTGCAAGATGAATATCGGTGCGCTTAAGAGCGATATGCCGGTCTATAAGATGATTGAGATTACCAACGACTTGCTCACTAACGCGAGCGAGGCATTGCTGTTACCAGCTTGTATTTCGGAACCAATTTGTATTCAGATTGATGAGACGGAAGATATGATTACGTTGGAAGTTAAGAATATCGGTCCGCCGTTGAGCATGGAATATATCGGAGAATACTTTAAGAAAGGTTACAGCAGGAAGGGAAGCGGGAGAGGATTGGGATTATATAATGTTAAGAAAATTGTGGAGCAGTACGACGCAGGGATTGTATGCAGAAATAAAATGGTTAATCAGCGAAATTGGATATCTTTTCAAATCAAAATACAAAAGCCAACCAAGGTTTAGGAAGGCTTTCACACAGTACTATGATTCTTCGGTTGCTTCGGTTGGATAAGGATAGTCGCCGAATAAGATTGCGCTGGGATATATAATGTTTACCCATGTACCGAGACCGATACAAAAACATAACAAACTCCTTAAATTCATTATTTCACCTCCTTATGTACAGAGAATTTCGCAGCGATAAGCTGACACGTCTGTAAAACAATTATCCAACTGCCGACAGTAAGTAGCTTGCTGTCAAAGATGCAGAATAGAATCAAATGAATCATGATAACGATAAGAGACTGAACAATCAGTCTTTTTTTCATAATACCCTCCGGCTGCATTCGGAAGACGGAAGCTACCGAACCGATGCGGTAAATCGCAGCCATACCGCTGATGATAAGAATCACCATGACAACTTTAGGAACATCAATTTGGGGCAACAGTTTGATAGCGAGCCAGAAGAAGATAAATGACATCAAGAAACATCCCCAGTAAGTTTTCGCATGTAATCCGCCTGTCGAGAGCCGCAATACACTCAATAGTATCAGAGCATACAAATATACGCCAAGCTGATTGCGGTAAAAGAACGAAATCAACACGAACTTACTTAACTCCGAAAACAGAATCGTAAAGGTATATTTAAGCTGTGCAATTTGATAATTTGTGAAATCGTATCTTTTCTGAATAAGTGTAAACATCGTTTTTAGCGTTCTCCGGTTTTGTTTCTATAGGGACTTCTCGTTTTGTTAATCAAACTATTTTTGTACGCGAATCAAGAATATAACGGATATGACTCGAAGTGAGAAAAATAACGTGAAATATACAAAAAACGACGTGAGTGATATGTGCAGACAGATAGGAACCAAAAGACGTTACTACTTTATCTGAGCATATAAATTCACGGGAGATATTGTCGAATCCACGCAGAAAACAAAGAGAAAGAAATAAAGCGCGCTATGATTGATTAACAAAAAGTGGTAGTTTTAGGAACTATAGTTCCTAGTCGATTGATGTCGGAATATATCATAATAATTAGAAATAGGTGGTGGAATGCAATAGAAAATAAAAAAGTCGGAGAGAGAATTGCATATTTGCGTGTAGCCAATCATTATACGAGAGAAGTACTTGCAGAACTTATAGGTATATCACCTAAATTCCTATATGAAATCGAGACCGGCAAGAAGGGATTTTCGGCTGATACTCTGTACAAAATTTCTATGACGCTGGGAGTAAGCAGCGACTACATTTTGACCGGGCGTGTAAGGGGCGAGGGAATCAATCAGGGAATAGTGGAATTATTTGATGAGAGCCAGCTAAGAAGGATTGAGGATATCTTACAGCTGATACATGATATTGCTGCAGGAGATACATAAATTGAAGGAAAGGACAAGTATGGTTGTGAAACATAGGATAAAGCATAATTTAAAGTCGGGAATCAGTAAAAGTCTTTTTCTTATCATAGTATTGGGGTGTTTCGGTATCTTCTTTACTTCTGCATGTACCGTGGCAAATGCGAAAGAAAAGGAAGCAGGACCGGATTCGGCAAGTGAAATCGTGGTGCTTATAGATTGCAGTCAGTCTATGGTAGATGTGGATGCCGGATATGCGTCCTTTGATCTTGCCCGGAGCCTATCCGCCGTTTTATCGAGAGAATACAGAATCGGCGTGGTCGCGTATCGTGATGAGGTTTGCGTTAATCAACCTTTAGGCAGCAGCCATGCGATGATAGAGAGTGCACTTAAGAAAATAGAATACACAAACTATGGGAACGCGGGAGCAGGGCTTTTGGAAGCAGTAGAGCTATTCGATGAGGATGCCGCAGTCAAAAGGATACTTCTGATTTCGGACGGCGAGATGATGATGAAAACCGAGGAAGGAACGCGGGAATCCGCAGACTTGTTTGCACAGGCAGTTGAGAATGCCAAAGGTGAAGATATCGTCATAGATGTGGTAGCGCTGGGACAGCGGATAGAAGAGGGATATACCGTATATTCAGCCGCCGAGGCAACGGGCGGTCAGCTTTATGAACTGGCTGACGGAAAGGAATTAGGAGATTTCACCAAGACGCTTCTTTTTGAAGAATGGCAGATGAATGCATCGCATGTAGGACAGATTAACGGATTAAGCGGCGAACTGACGGTCAGTCTTCCGGATTGCCTGATGAGCACGGCTAAGATTGTCCTGCTGGGGAGTCAGCAGAACGAAAACATGACTTTAAACTGTGAGGCAGACAAAATTCATATATCAAAAGGACAAAATTATACTGTCATAGAACTGGCAAATCCGTCGGCAGATGAAGTGAAGATACAAATGAATGCAGATTCCCCGATGGATGTCAGCGCATACTTGACTGCCGAGTATGAGTATGAGTTGAATGCAGATTATACATATGCTCAGGAAGAACAGACAGCGGATATTCGGCTGAAAATCACAAATCATAACGGGCAGGACATGTTAGAGGGACATCTGAAAGACGGCGGGGTACGGGTTCGTCTGGACGGTAGGGAGCAGACTTACAGGATAGCAGACGGAGCATTATGCATCTCTAAGCGGTATGAACAGAATGCAACAGCTAGTCTGAGGGTGATATTCGACGGTCTGTACGGCAATTATTACGGTAATACAGAGGAAACGGTGGAAATCATTGTACCGCTTATAGAAGAAGAGCCGCCTGCAATTGACTGGTTCTTCTGGTCGGTCATCACTATCTTTGTATTGGCGCTGCTTATCATATTGTGTCTGGCGTATAGGCAGAGGAAACGAATTGCAGGTAAGAGAAAATTCATTGATGAGAGCAGGACGATGCCAAGAGAAACAACAAACCGTAGGAACGAGTTTAACGGCAAACTGCAGATATATGTGATACACAGTAAGGACGAGGTTGATTATCCCCCTGAGAGCATTAACTTGTTCGCGAGATGCAGCCGCGAGATGATTACGCTGGAATGGCTGCTGGATGTCTGTAATCTTCCGCTCAATCTAAGAGGAGCGGAACGGATTATCATAAGACCGGGAGACGACAGAAGCCTGATTATCAAGAACAACAGTAAAGCCTCCGTGCTGATGGGGCGGGAGCTTCTGATGAAAGGACATGCATACCATCTATATTACGGGGAAAAAGTAACTTTTATTTTTGATCAAGAGGACGCAGAAATAGAAGTTCACTATAAAGATTTAAAACCAAATGAAAGAT
>VSOA01000334.1 GCA_009774585.1 Lachnospiraceae bacterium | reverse complement strand
GAAGACGACCGGTACAAAGCATATGACGTTCGCAGGCGAAGAGGATTTGGTGGACTTGGTCTGGCGGGATCGTCCGGCAATTTCTGCAGAACGCGTGTGGGAAATGGACGTAAGCTATGCGGGGAAAAGCAGGGAGGAGAAGCTCTGTGCCGTCAGGGAAAAGATGCGGGAAAAACGGGCGGATGTGCTGCTTCTTACCGCACTTGACGAGATTGCTTGGCTGCTCAATCTGCGCGGTAATGATGTAAAATATACGCCTGTATTCATGGCATATATGCTTGTGATGAGTGAGAAGGCGGTACTCTGTGTCAACGAACAGATTTTGCCGCCGGAAATCCGGGAGAAATTAATGCGGGCGGGAATTGACATCTGTCCGTATGAGTCTGTCGGAAAGCAGCTGCATGACATTCCGGAAGGGACGCGCGTATGGGCTGACGGCGAAAGTGTGAATTACAGTCTGTTAAACAGTCTGCCGAGGGGGACGGAACAGATTGATCAGTGCAGTCCCGTAGCGCTTATGAAGGCAGTGAAAACACCGCAGGAGATGCAGCATATACGAAACGCCCATATCAAAGACGGTGTGGCGGTGACGAAGTTTATCCGTTGGCTGAAGATGAGCGTTGCTGAAAGGCAAAATTATGATTCAGCGGATGGTGCATCAGGAAAGAAGAATTCCATAGACGATGGTGCAGATGGCAGAGGGAAGATTACAGAAATGAGCGCGGCGCAGAAGCTGGAAGAGTTCCGGGCACAGCAGGAAGGATATCTGGGTGCAAGTTTTGAGCCGATTATTGCTTACGGCGCCCATGGCGCTATCGTGCACTATGAGCCGACCGAACAGACCGATGCAGAGTTAAAGAGAGGAGCGCTCTGCCTTGCGGATACCGGTGGACATTATAGGGACGGAACGACGGACGTTACTCGTACGGTTGCGCTGGGAACTGTGACGGAGGAAGAAAAAAGATATTACACGATAGCGCTGAGAGGACATCTGGCACTCGGTGCGGCTCGATTCTTATACGGTGCCTGTGGACAGAATCTGGATGTGCTGGCGAGAGAGCCGTTGTGGGAGAACGGGCTTGATTATAACCACGGAACAGGACACGGTGTCGGATTTATTCTAGGCGTGCACGAAGGACCCCAGAGATTTCAGTGGCGTATTTCAAAGAACACGGCGTGCGTTGTTCTGGAGGAAGGCATGGTAGTCTCCAATGAGCCGGGTATTTATCTGGAAGGAAAATTCGGCATTCGGCATGAGAATCTTGTTTTGTGCCGTAAGGGAGAACAAAACGAGTATGGGCAGTTTATGTATCTGGAGCCGCTGACGATGGTTCCTTTTGACCGGGATGCCATTTTGCCGGAACTCATGACGGAAAGGGAACTGCAATGGCTGAACGTCTATCACCGGAGAGTATATGAGACGTTAAAGCCATATTTTGAGGGTGAAGAATTACAGTGGCTTGCAAAGGCGACAGCAGAGATTGGGTAAGCAGGACCTGCTTGTATAGGTCAGCAAGATGAATGAAGGAAAAATATGGATAAAATATGCATAAAAAGATGATTTTAAAGCTTGGCTGTGGTATACTTCAAACAAGACAAACAATTGTAATAACACTGTATAAAGTGTAGGAATCGACAGGGTTATTCAGAGGAAAGGGGTATAAGTATGGAACATCAGAATTTATCGGCAACAGAGGCAATGGACAAATTAAAGAAGGGGAATGAGGCGTATCTTTCTGCGACAAGCAATACCGGAGATATTTCGCCGGCAATCAGGAAGAAGACCTGTGATGAGGGACAGGCTCCTTATGCAATCGTGATAACATGTTCGGATTCCAGAGTGATACCGGAGAGCATTTTCATGGCAGGCATCGGTGAATTGTTTACAATCCGCGTGGCAGGTAATGTAATGGACAATCATCAGTTAGGAAGCGTGGAGTATGCCGCCGATCATTTGGGCTGTAATCTGGTCGTAGTACTCGGACATACACATTGCGGCGCGGTTGGCGCGACGATAAGCAGCGAGCCGACAGGATTTGTCAAATATATAACCGATGAAATTCGTGCGGCGATTGGCGATGAGACAGATGAGTACAAGGCAAGCTGTCTGAATGTGGAGAGAAGCGTTTCCCGCATTAAAGAAGGTTTAAAACTGACAGTTACGGATAAACTGAAAGTATGCGGAGCAGTTTATCATATCGACAGCGGCAGGGTAGAATTTTTAGATTGATTTGATAAGACGTTTCGTGAATGAAAGCAGCTATTGAAACGATTGAAGAGATTCAGAATGGAGGAAATTATGGCACAATCAGAAAACAAAAATCCTTATGTTGGTACGCAGACAGAAAAGAACTTGCAGGCGGCAATCGCAGGGGAATCGACGGCAAGAAACAATTATACATTTTTTGCATCTAAGGCGAAAAAGGAAGGCTTTGAGCAGATTGCGGCGATTTTTCAGGAGACGGCGAACAATGAGAAAGAACATGCCAAGATATGGGTCAAAGAATTGTATGGTATCGGAAGTACGGCGGAGAATCTTGCGGCAGCGGCACAGGGCGAGAACTATGAGTGGACAGAAATGTATGCAGGATTTGCCAAGACGGCTGAGGAGGAAGGGTTTCCGGAATTGGCTTCTAAGTTCCGTATGGTTGCTGAGATTGAGAAACACCATGAAGAACGTTACCGTGCGTTGTTGAAGAATGTAGAGATGCAGGAAGTATTTAAGAAAAGTGAAGTTAAAGTATGGGAGTGCCGCAATTGCGGACATATTGTGGTGGGAACACAGGCGCCAGATGTTTGTCCTGTATGCGCACATCCGCAGGCATATTTTGAGATTAGTGCACAGAATTATTAATGCATTAGTAATGGTGCGATTGTATAAAATTTATTCAGGGAGCGTATCGGTAATGTTTACCAACGCTCCCTTATTTGCCGTTCTATTTTTCTTATCACGACAAAATAACTGCTGACAAGAATGATATCGGCGCCCATCCATGCCATAATTTCTGCGTAGAAGATGCCTGTTTCACCGACAATCATCGGAAGCAGGATAGCCGTAACCGCCCGCATGATGAATTCTGCAATGCCGGAAACCATTGGGAGAACGGTATTGCCCATACCCTGAATGGTGGAGCGGGTGACATGCAGCACATAGAGGATGGGAAGGCAGATGCTCATAATTGCGAGGTAGTAGTAGGCAATCTGCAGTGTCTGCTCAAATTCCTCCGGGGTTCCGGAGATAAAACAGCTTAGTATTGCTCTGCCGCCGAGAAGCATAATAATGGCAATCGCTGCGGAAGTGATAAGCGCAATGAAAAGAGACGCACGCATTCCCTTGCGGACGCGGTCAATCTTGCCGGCGCCGAGGTTCTGTCCCGAATAGGTAACCATGGAATATCCGTAGGAGGTGGCTGCCACTTCCAGTACACCGTAGAGCTTGTTGGTAGCGGTAAACCCGGCAATAAAGATGACGCCGAAGCCATTGACCACAAATTGTACAATCATACCACCCACGGATATGATCGCATTCTGAAATGCCATTGGAAAACCAAGCATCAACAGTTTGGAGGATAATGGGCCGTCCAGCTTGTAGTCTGAAGATGCTAGTTTCAATATTTCAATCTTGCGGATATGATACAGGCAGTAGAGGCTGGAAATCATCTGTGCAATCAAGGTGGCGATTGCGGCGCCGCTGATACCGAATCCAAAGACCAGTACAAACAATAAGTCGAGCGCAATATTGGTAACGGCGGCGACAATCATAGCG
>VSOA01000333.1 GCA_009774585.1 Lachnospiraceae bacterium | reverse complement strand
TCGTCGATCGATCTGGTGACGCCGGAGATGATGCTGTCGAGTTCACCCAGTTCTTCTTTCAGTGCGTCCCTGTAGGATCTGCCAGCAGACCTGCCTGCACTGCCGGCGGCTGATGTGCCGCCTCCGATAGTGGTGAAGTCAACTTCTAAATCGTCAGTTTTCAGACTGTTTACTGTGTTAGCGGAGTATTCACGAATTGCACGATTTAATTCTGATACAGCACGTGAGTCACCACTGGCAACAGCAGAATCCCTGCGTGTGATCATATCCATAAGGGTTTGCAACTGTTGTAACTTGATGATGCCTATGTTTGCAGCCGTGGCTAAATTGAGGATGTTCTGGCAGTCATCGGCTGTTGTGATGGTTGATTGGTTCAGCAGGAATTGTTTTAGTTGTAATAGCGCCAAAGCCTGCGCACAATTTTCAGCACCGACCATTTCTTTAAGAAAAGCCATTGCTGCATCTGATACCTGCCGTTTTCCATCATCAGTACTCATGGCAAAGTCATCTATTGTAAGACCGGCTTGTTTTACAGCTTCATCCAATAATTCGGCATTGTTGGTAAACTCGTCAAAAGCGACCATGGCACTGTTGGACACGTCCATGTTTTCCAGAGCAGCCCGCATAGTGTCGAAATCTTCCGCACCGGACAATGCCGCATGGGCGATGGATGTGGCGAGGGAATTCATTGCTTTTTCTACATCTTGTTCCGTAGATTCTGTGTTGTTTAGTACTCTGACAAAATTTTCAAAAGAAGAGTAGTCAACCTTTAATCCGAGTTCTGACATTTCATCCAGCTTGGATTTGATGGAGTCGCAGGTTGACAGGATATCAATACTGCTTCGGTCGAGAGCGCCGTCATCCGTGAAGATATTTTGGTAGGCGGCGTGTAATGAGTCGAAAGCGGGTTTGAGGTTGGTGTTCAGGTGGGTGATGGTGTCGGGGATGGAGAGGGACTGTATCGGTTCGGATATTGCTTCTTTTGCTTTCTGAATTTCTGCTTGTAACTGCTCAAATGTCATATTGCCAGCATTTTCAATAGTATAAGCAATTTCTAAATCCTCTAGTGAAAGATTATCAACATTATCTTGTCCAAATTTATCTACTAACTGTTGATAACTTTCAGACTGAATCAATTCCAGCGTTTGCAACAGAGCAATTAACTGTTTAACTGTAAGACCATAAGATTCAGCTACATTTGTTAATTCTCCATAAGCATCAATCTGTTCTTGTGTAGCAACATTCGGATTGAAGTTTTCGATATCTTCTACAGAAAAAGAAGTAACACCATCTGATACACCATCAATAGAATCTAATGCATCAGCAACTTTATCTTGTAATCCATCAGTGTTTGGTTTAAAATTAAGACTAAATTGCCATTCGCCAAACATTTGTTGCAGTTCTGGATACATCGCCTTGAAATAATCAGCTACATCATAGTCATAATTTCCCGTTGCTAAATCAATGGCAGACTGTAATGTTTTAGCATATTCGTCAGCAGAAGTTTTAAGGTTTTCTTCATTTCCTGATTTAACAGCTTCGTTATACGCTTCCTTTGCTTTGTTGATTAAATCAAACTGCTCATCATATTGGTTGTCTGGATTGTCGGTTAATATCTTTTCATATAACACATACTGGTCATACAAATTCTTGAATTTTGCAAGTGCATCATCTACATCATTTGATATTGTTGTAAAACTGTTTTCAAAACCGGTAGTTAAATCAAAGCCTTGCGATAATTCTTGTATGCCATATAACTTATCTTGAATTTCATCAAGAGTACCATATACTTGAAAATGTTTACCATCTCCATACATGTCCTCTACAATGTTTAATCCATACGATTTTGCAATCAGATTATCTAATACTTCATTACCTGTGGTTTCCAGCTCATAAAAACTATATCGCATTGAGTTGACCATTTTATCCATATTAGATTGAATACGATCATCACTTGTATTACCAAATGATAACCAGTCAGCAACTTTATCGCCACCAGTTTTTTCATTAAACTTATTCTTGGCTTGGAAATAAGATCTTTTGCTTAATTCATCAAGAGCATTAGTTTGGCCATTAATAGCGTTTGTAATGCTTTCAATCACACCTTTTTCAGTGCCGAATTTTTCAATTAATTCATCCTGAATTGCCATTAAGTCAGCTCTGGCTTGCGATACTTCGTCGAAAGAAGATGAACTATCATTTATGATAACTTTTAGTTCTTCGATTTTCTTTTTATAACCTTCTATATCGGAAGAATTATTTGATAATTCAGAACCTAAATCACTTGCTGATTGTCTGAGGTTTTCTTTGGAATGAATTAATTCACCAATAGTATTTGTCACAACACTTATTGCTTTACTTAATGCCCACATTGCTGCCATGTTACCGACTGTAGCAAAAATTCGTTTTGCAATAGAAGCAGCCTTAAAAGCAAGTGTGGACTGTCTGATTGTCTCGTTATAAGCAATTTGTTCTGCTCTTGCTTGTTTAGAAGCATCAATAACATCGTCTGTTACATAGACTTGGTTTTGATTTTCTTTGACATAATTCTTGATATAACCTTTACCTTCTCTATCCAAATAGGAAAGATAACCATCCATAGATGTAAATGCTGCTTTTGTTCCATCTTTAATACTATTTAAAGTGTCAACGATTTTCTTTGCCTCATTATTTGATAATTCTTTAAACAGTTTTTCTGTAGGAATTAATTGTTTTGCGTTCGCATTTTTACCAAAAGAACCACCTTGCATAATTACATCATTGAAATAAATAAGCTTCTTTCTTACATCATCTATTGTTTTTCCAAATATAGCAAGTTCATTGTTTTTTGCTGTGAATATCGTACTATTCAAAAGTGGTATTGTGGATATACCATTTTATACATTTGTGGAGAATGTATTTATACTATGTGGAGTAGTATTTTCTTTTTATATGTGCTATAATTTAGGAAAAATAAAAAATGAGGCATATTTATGAAAACAATTTTTGCTTATTGTGACAAATGTGGTAGTTGGTATATTGATATTGATTTTGATAAAGATAATTGTTATTTTTGCAAAAATTTTCCTTTGAAGGAGATACCACACCAATACACCGATAATTTCAGATGGCGTGATGGGGATGGTAAGCAAGCGTTTATAGAAGAAGTAGTCAAAAAATCACCAAATCTTGACCTTTATCTTTTTGAACATAAAGATGAAATTATACAAGCCGAAAATGATGATATGAATGCTAAAATGGCTATTGGTAGAGTAGCCCTTAACGAACAAGCAAATGTACCAAAGTGTCCAACTTGTGGTAGTATAAATGTTGAAAAAATATCTATAGCTAAGAAAGCATTTGGCGGAGCAATGTTTGGATTATTCAGTTCTGATGTGAGAAATACAATGCATTGTAAGCATTGTGGAGCTAAATGGTAGGAGAAAAACATATCATGAAAATTTGCTTAAAATGTAAACAGCTTTGCAATGACGATACATTAAAAAAATGTCCTAAATGTACAGGTGAGTTGATTCAATATAGCGAAGAAAAATATAAATACTATTTAAACAATCAAAAGCAAGAGAATAGTAAGTATGTTTCAAAGGAAGATAGAATGTATAAGGAGATTCACACTATAAAAAATATTTTGGTTTTGTTTGCAGTTTTGGAAATAATAACTTTTGTAGTTAATTTCTTTATTATGATGGGTTAATAAGTATCTTATGAAATTAAATAAAAAATATTTTTAATCATATTCTTTTCGATAATTCTGCTTCCAGTCATTATTAT
>VSOA01000332.1 GCA_009774585.1 Lachnospiraceae bacterium | reverse complement strand
CGCTTCCTGCCTGTACCGCCTCATTTTTATTGGAAGAAATCGTAGATTCCATTTGCAGAAATTGTCTGATCCGGTAAATGTAAGCCGCGTTCTCCGCCATTGACCGTAAGCTGCCGACTATAATTTCCACACTTGCGGATATCCGCAATACACAGTTGCGACTTGTGATAAGCTGCGCGCCTGATACAATCCGCAGTACAAGCATCTGGTACAAAAGAAGTGTCCAGACTGCGCCATCCTTGACAACGCGGGATAATACCACGTCATGCAGCAGACTATAACCAAATAGCTGCTTGCCGTATTTCTTATTAACCGCTTTTATTTTATCATTCGCGTTCGTATAATCAGCCCTGCATTTGTCCTTCATCTGCGGATATAAACGAAGTTCTCCCGCATAATCGGACAGATAAAACACTCTGTTTCCATATTCACGCTTCTGTTCATGGGTGACGCGCTCCATACGTGCTGCCACCGTCTTCTTATTTTCCTGTATAACGCAGAGCAGTTCCAGTGGAAGAATCACTGCCAATACAAGCAGTGCTGCCGGATTAATATATGCGCAATAACATACAGAACATGTTACACCGAACAGACGCGCAATGATGGAAGTCTCAAAGACCAGATATCTGTCCATGCAGCGGTCCGTCTCTTCCGTCGCCAGAATAAATGTCTCATAGAAGTCTTTGTCATCATAACATGACAAATCTATCTCTTTCGCTTTCTCATAAATTTCCATCCGCAATGCCTGATACAATATCTGCTTCCCCCGCGGGAATACATAATGCTTGTATATCGCAAAGGTCACCGTGGAAATCGCAATTGCCGTCATCAGGATTCCCATACACCACAGGATCTTCCTAAAGTCTCCGCCTTCTTCCGCCACGGTCAGAACATAGTTAACTGCCCAGGTAAACTCGAAGAAGATCGAAACCTGCAATTTGATACTCTCAAATAAGTGGAAAGCCATAACTCCCGGCGCTTTCTTATAACAAAATTTGGTCAGATACCATTGTTGTGCCAGAACCTGCCGCCATGTAAGCATTTCTTTCATATCCTTTTCTCCCTAATTTCAGTTCGGTTCCACGAAGTAATTCTTGTATAAATCACTTTCAACCTTGATAATTTTCCGCCTGCAGGCGGTACAAGGATGCGTATTCTCCGTTCAGGCTCATCAGTTCGTCGTGCGAACCTCTTTCCAGAATCCTGCCGTTTTTCATGTAGAAAACAATATCTGCATCACGGACAGAAGATAATCTGTGCGAAATAAAGAACAACATTCTGTCCCTTCCGTACTCCCTTATGTTTTCAAATAGCTGATACTCCGCTATTGGATCAAGTGCACTGCTCGGCTCATCGAATACCGCAATCGGGCTTTCCTTCGCAAACGCCCTTGCTGCCAGTATTTTCTGATTCTGTCCACCAGAAAATACCACACCTTCTTTGGAAAACTCGCGGGTAAGTATCGTTTTTTCCTGAAGGGGATGACTTTCCACCTCTTCATACATGTCTGCAAGCTTAAGTGCACGCCATACCTTTTCCTTATCCTGTGCTTCTTCCGCGTGATGTCCCATCAGAATATTCTCCTCTATGGTGTCCGCAAATATCCTGCCATTCTGAAAAGCGGTCGCAAACAACTCTCTATACGCCTTCACCTGATATGCACGGATGTCTGTTCCATTCACCAGAATGCGTCCTTCATCCGGGTCATACAAACGCATCAGAAGCTTCATCATAGTACTCTTGCCCGCGCCATTGTACCCCGCTAACGCCACACTCTGCTTCCCTTCGATCTTGAAATTGATGTCTTTCAACACATATTCTCTTTTATTCTGATTTGGGTCTGTCGAGATGCGTAACATTTCATGGTCTCGCAATCGAACTTTGCTCGATTTCTTTATTCTATAGGAATTTCCTCGGCGCCTTTCGAGTTCACGAAGCGAATCTCGTAATCGAGCTTTGCTCGATTTTTTATATCCGAATGACACATGCTCAAATTCAACAGAGCGAATCGGCAGCTCCGGAATGATTCCGTCCTGATCCTCCGGAATCGCTGGTTCATATTCGAGGAAATTACGTGTCTGCTCCAAATATAATCCATTCTTTGCCACGGTCATGACGGAATCTGCAAACCCGATCAATGTCCATGTATTGGAATTCATCGTCGTCTGAATTACCGCCATCTGCGCAAAAGCCATCGTCCCGCTGACCAGTACGCGATAGCCGGCGTAGAGTACCGCTCCCTCCTGCAATAGCGTGAAAGTAAAGTACTGGAACAACCAGAACAGAATCATATTTCCGATACAATATCTCCCGATGACTTTTTGAATCGCGCCGACCGCTCGGTCATACTGCTTTTTCAGTAACCGGAATACATTGGTCATGCGGATTTCTTTCGCATACTCTCCCAGATGGATTGTCCTGTTAACGTAATCCGCCATTCTCTGAAATACAATATTTTCCTTTTCCATACGGAAAATCCTGCTGTTCAATATGCCGTAGAAGACAAAGTTGCCGAGAATCGGAAAGATTGTAAACAGAATTGCAAAACGGTCAATCTGATAAATGATAACCGTTGCCACGATCATAGCCGCAAATCTGGCCACAATCTGACAGGCGCTCTGAAGCGTGTCCGGCAGCTTGATATGCGCCTGACTGACCGCCATCATATATTCATTGTAAAACTCACTGTCCTCAAAGCAAAGCATATCTACCTGACATGCCTTATCATACAACATTTTGTTGATACCGACATACAATTCCACATCCGTGACAGGTTTGACATATGTCTCAAAAAACCGGTTGAATATTTCAAGCAGCGCTTCCAGCGCCACAACGCTCCAGACATATAACATCATTTTTTCGAACGGCGTTCTTTTCATCGCCATGTCGAGAATAAACCGAATGAGGACGCAAGAAATAATCAGCCAGTCTATATAGGTAAAAATCCACTGCAAAAGTTCCATAATAACACGCTTGCGGTTAATTCTCCATCCGATCTGCAATGCAAATTTACACGATTTAAATGTTCTGTATACAAAGCTGTTTTTCATGCTCTCTTTTCCCTTCCGAACTGTTTGAACACATTGTACCACATAAATATTCGTCACTCATTTTTTGTCCCCCAATCCGTTCTTTTTGTCCTCCAATTTCCATTGCATGTGTTCCGAATATTATCTATACTGAATATGGGAAATTACAGTCATTATTCATAGGGTAATATACGATATATAAAACAACGCGGAGGATTTTATGCTGCAAATTGCTATCTGTGACGACGAAACGCTTCTCTTAAATGAAATCAGGCAAATAACGGAAGACTGCCTGTCCGGTCAGAAGGTTTTCCAAATTATATCAGCCTATACCGACGGACAGACGCTCCTATATGATATTCAGGACGGCAGGCATTTTGATCTGCTGCTTCTTGATATTGAGATGCCGGATATATCAGGAATGGAACTGGCCCGCCAGATCCACAATCTTCTGCCGGACGCCCTTATGGTCTTTGTGACCGCCCACTATAAATACGCCGTGGACGCTTATGAGCTCCATATCTTCCGATATATTCCCAAAAACCAGCTAAAAGAACGGTTGTCTCATGCATTAAAAGACGCTGTCTCGCTTCTGGAAATCCAGAACACAGACTCCTACATTGTCAGCAGTCAGAATCGCCTCGAACGCATTCCGTTCAAGGAGATTCTTTACATTGAAAAAGACGGAAAGAACGCTATCTTTCATATAACCGAAACCGCAAATCGGTCTGCGCAGAAAAGTCTGTCGGAATACCGAAC
>VSOA01000331.1 GCA_009774585.1 Lachnospiraceae bacterium | reverse complement strand
ATTTCCGCTGGCATTCTAAAAAACCTGACAAAACGGGATAATGCTGAAAATAAAACTAATTAATCAGCGGTTCCCTATATATTTCCTCTTAAAAAATTTTCTCCACTTTTACAGCTTCTTCACTATACGGTGAGTATATTTCACATCGCACTTTAAAATCTTGCTCTGATTCATTTATATTAAAATATCTAAATTCATCTTCTAAAAAACTAAATTTTCGCCGAAACAATTGCGCAACACTTGGATTAGCTGTTGTAAAGAAAATCTGTGTATTAGATAACGCCAATCTTCTTAAAACATCCAATAAATTCAGCATATGCAAATCATCCAAATTAGCTGCCGGCTCATCTAATAATATAACATTTGGAGATTTCTCATTTGATAAGAATAAAGCAAACATAAATGCCAATGCCAGACATACCTTTTGCCCGGTACTCATTGCGGCCATTGATACATTTTCGTTGCTTCTATTACGTATTGCAACAATCTCGCCTTCTATAACTTTTAACTCAGCATACTCATTTGAAGCAATGAGTAGCTTAAATATACATTCTATTTTTTTAATATGTGCATTTAAAATTTCTTCAAGCGAAATAACTTCCACTTCTTCTTCTAGTTTTCTTTGTCCAGTTTTACATCTATTTATACTATTCTGAGAATTCACCAACCGTTTTTCCGTAATATGTTTATTATGTATATCCGCCGCCTTTTTTAAATCAATCAAAGATCTTTTTTCCTTTTTCAACTCTTTTTCTATTTTGTCCACATTTTCCTCTGATAATTTTCCAACCTTCTTATATATTATTTTTAGATTATCTACAAGTTCTTCAATCTTTTCTATTCCAAGAAACCTTTGTAATTGTAATAAGTTTTCTTTCTTCTGACCTTCAATAGCAAAGGCTGATGCAAATCCAGTATCAAAATAATTATACTGATTAAACATTCGATTAAATTCTTCTTTTGTCTCGGCTGTTACACCATACCACCTTGCAGCTAAATTTTCATAATTATATGTAGAATGAAAAGTAATTGACTTGCTTTGTTCATTTAAACACTCCACTTCAATTCTTGCATCCTCAAGTTTTTTATTCTCATTTTTCCGATTAATTCCTGTAATTCCTAATTCAATTGCTTCCAGTAACGTAGTTTTTCCAACCCCATTTTCTCCAAAAAACAAATTAACTTTTCCAAAAGGAATTTGGCATAGCTTGTCAAAACATCTATAATTTTCAATCAGTACATTTTTTATCTCTTGAATCCTATAGTCCTCTGTGTTTTTTTGTATTTTTCCTTGTGGCTCTTTCTTATTCTCTTCCAAAAATAATCGTTCAAATCGGCTACATAATATAAGTATTTCAAATATTTTATTATTTATTTTTAAATTTTTACGGCTTGAATTTGTACTTGTAATCCGGAAATTTGTACTTATTTCCTGATGAGCAATTTCCAATACCTCTTCACCCAACTTACGCAATTCATCTATAATTTCTCTATTTCCTCTCTTTTCATCGCGTTGAACAAGTTCTTTTTCTCTTTGGAGTGGGAAAGTGTTAACAAAAAAATCTTCTAATTCCTCTTCCTTTAAAATAACTTTCCGAGCGTACTTGAAATCTCCCCTTATTGCAGAATTAAATAGCAAAGACGATTCAGATTTCACAGACAGTATAAGATACAAATTAAACCTTGTATCACCTGCACTGCTAAAAAACGCGTCCTCTAAAAGAATACGCTCAAATTTCTCAAACTTATCAATATCATTCCATACTTCTTCGCAATCCACATATTCCGGGCAGTTCACCAAATCAACAATAAAATATTTCGCAAACAAGCTATTTTGGTGATAAAACTCCGTAAAAAAATATGGATATTTCTTTCCATTTACATCTACTATCTTATCTTCAAGCTCATAATTTCTCATAATTTCTTTTATTTTCATCATTTACCTCTTGCTATCTTTAAACAAATTATTTGGATGTGTCAAAACAGGATTATTAATATTCATATTATAAAATTTATCATAATACGACAACCCTTTTTCCGTAATAAAATAAACTAATAACCGGTCGAGAGCTTCCTTGCCCATCATTTTTTCAAATGTAGAAATTTTCCTTTTGATAATATCCTCGTCTTCGCAATCTACATAAGCAATACATAATGTAGTGCCCTTCCTTATATCATCTTTATATGTCAAATTCCCCCTTTCATCCAGTATCCATTCATAATTTCCTTCTTTTAAATGTGAAAATTTATCAGGAATATTATCATTTTTTAGCGAGGCGTTAATATATTTGCTTCTTTCTCGTAAGCGAATAATTTCTTCACTATTTTTATACTCTTTTGCAAATACAATTCTCCCTAGACCATCATGCAATTCTAACCCTTGAAAAATTCCTTGTATAAATAAAATAGAAAAAAATCTATAAAGTTTAGTAATACAACATTCTGCTTCCTGACATCTTTCTATTTGAAATTCTTTTTGTAACCAATCCCAATCAATAGAACATGCGCTACACGCGCTTCTTTTTATCCATTGCTCTTTATCTATGTCATATTCAAAGAATGTATCCCCAATAGGTTCATTATGCCCCGATGTAGCTCTGCTAATTACCTCTGTTCTAAACCCATCAATTGAATATATTATGGCATGTTCTTCACTGGGCATATACCAAATAGATATATATCTTTCTTTAGCCAAATTAATCCCTTTACTTTTATTTTTCTTAATTAATTCAGCAAGAATATCTTCTCCTACTGTTTTATTATCATAAAAAGCACTGTAGCTTTCCTCTATACTAATGTCCCTACTTTCCATTTTTAACGTTGTACCCTTTGACCAATTTACTGCAACCATACGTATACTATGCTGAGAATAATCAAAAAAATTTCTTCTCATTTGGCAAAATGATTCATGAAGAGGTTGCGGGTTCAACTGCGGATGTAAAATTATGCATTGATGATACTTGACCTCATCTTTTACCTTATTAATATCTTGATTTAGCGCGTCTGCACAAATATAGGAAAAAAGACAGTTGCGATTTTCTTTATCTGTAAAGTAATAAATAGAGTTTCCAACAGTCAGTCCCCCCGACTCCAATTCTACCCATTGATCTGAAGCGGCAGTTGTCTTTAATTGAATCAAACATATCATTTTCTTTCCGGCACAGAAAAGATATACTATGCAGCTACAAAAATTTTTTTGATTTAAACTCTCTAAATCTTCTATTATTATCTGCAAGTTATTCTCCGAATTATATTTATTATAAAAAGCTTCAAGATTATCGAAACTTATCCCCTCCATTCCCAAACACCATAACTTACTATTTTTAGGCTCAACCGTACGATTCAGCAAAATGTCCTCTAGCACTTTCCACGGCAGACTATATTCTGGGGTAATCACCAAATCTGCCTTTCCGTCAACTGCACTCTTCAAAAATTCTAATCCCTTCTTGGCATGTCCATCCGATTTACAGTAAAAACCTTGGTCTTCGGAAAAAGACACTTCGCCTGCTGGCTGCCACTGTGCAATCTTAACAACATTTCCCCTTGCACAAAACACCCCTAATTCCGGATAATTTACTTTTTCATTTTTTAGTCTTTCTTGTACACTAACGTATTCTATACTCATATTTTCCAACCGTAATTCATATAATCTTAAGTAATTTTGTATGTTACTTTTCTTCGTAAATTAATACAAAAATCGCCATATTATTACTTATGTAGACTGGCGCTTTCCTCATTTTTCGTCATATGACATTTAATTATCTTTTGCCCAGAAGAATGGCAAAATTCAAACTATACATATAT
>VSOA01000033.1:8696-19900 GCA_009774585.1 Lachnospiraceae bacterium | reverse complement strand
CTTTTTTAAGAAAAATCCACAGTTATCATTGCAATTATTTATTTTTTAACAAAAATTATAATGATAACTGTGGATTTTTAAGTTTTCCTATCATAAATATTGTAAAAAATCTCCCATCTTCGTAAAAACACATCATCTTCATATGAAATTCATACCACTGTGCTACAATAAGCAATGTAAAGTACAAGACGGGAGCGGAATACAAGACATGAACATTTTATTTCTGGAAGACGAACCGACCATAAGCGAAGTCCTGACCGAGTATATGAAAATGCAGAATTATGATGTCACTTGCGTCGAGGACGGCGGGCAGGCGCTGGAACTTCTTTCCAAGCAGCGATTTGACATGGCAGTGTTAGATATTATGGTGCCGAAGGTGAGCGGCTTGGAAGTTCTGCAATATATCAAGGAACATCAACCGGAGACGGCAACGATCATGCTCACGGCGCTTGATGATGAGAAGACGCAGGTACAGGCGTTTAATGCGTATGCGGATGATTACGTGATCAAACCGGTATCACCTATTATTCTGTTGAAGCGGATGGAGACGATCCTGCGGCGTGTTAAAAGGCTTAAGCCACAAGAAGAAAAAGGGCTTGTCATTCACGACGATGCTTATCAGGCGTTTTATGATGGAAGGTCTTTGGAACTTACGTTGAGTGAGTTTCTGCTGTTACAGATTCTTATGAAAGAGCCGAAGCGGGCTTTCACAAGGGAGCAGTTGATTCTGGGAATTTATAACGAAGATTATGTGGGTAACGATAGAATCATTGATGCGCATGTCAAGAATCTGCGCAAGAAGCTGCCGGAGGATTGTATCAAAACGGTAATCGGCGTGGGATATCAGTTTCGGGAGGAGTAAGTATGGGACTTAGAAGGAAGACATTTCTATACAGCGTGGCGCTGGCGGTGATCATGATCGCATTCGTCATAGGATACTTTGTATTAATGCTGCCGTCGCTGTATGTGGATTATGTGATGAACAGCAATCTGGAATCAGCCGCCGAGATTCAGCAGGGCTATATGGAAGAGAGAAGCTACGACCATTTGACGGTCAAGAATCCGTCTGCAACCTATACAATGGAGATTCCGAATACGGGCGATGAGGTCTATATAACGGGAAAATTCTTTAAGCTGACAATTACCGTACAGGATGAAGAATTGCGAAACCTTCTGGACCGCGCCAGAATGATGATGGAAGAAGGTAACTTGGAGCAGTTGGAGAGTATGAGCGGTCAGTGGCAGACCAAATTCAAGGATATATTCGCAGGTCAGAATCTCATTTCCGAGGATGCACCGGTTAAGGTTCATCTGGAGCAGAAAGGGCAGAGCGGAGAACAAGTCTATCAGGGTGAATATGCTAAGATGCATACGATGTCCGGCGATACCATCGTATATGAGGCGGGCGTATCGGACGGCAATTACAGCTATACTACTTATATTGCTATGGGACGTACACAGGATGCCTTCATCATTACGGTGCTGCCGACGATGACGCCGCAGATGGGAGAGATCACGCCGATTGTTATGGGAAGCCTGCCGATGATTGTCGCGGTTATATTTCTGGTAGTGCTGATTTCATCGGGATTCTTTTCGGGAAAAATTGTGAATCCGATCATCAGTCTCGCCAATCAGGCGGAGAGTGCGGGTATGGCGGAACGTTTTGAGCCTGATGAATTTACCTTTCCGTCAGACAGCAAAGATGAGGTTGGCATGTTAGGGCGGAATCTGCATGAATTATACGGCAAACTGCATGACAATTACGAGGAGTTAGAGCATAAGAATTGCTTACTGGAAGAAGAGAACGAGCGTCAGGAAGTATTCCTGCGGGCATCATCCCATCAGTTAAAGACACCTATCGCGGCTGCGCTCCTTCTGGTGGAAGGAATGATGAATGAAGTCGGGAAGTATAAGGACACGAAGGCATATCTGCCGGAGGTGAAGAAGCAGCTTTTATCCATGAGGAAAATTGTGGAGGATATTCTGTACTTAAATTATCATGTGGAAAATCTGCAAGAGGAAGATGTGGCGGTCGAAGCGATCGTGAGAGAATTGACTGGTAATTATACGGTGCAGGCGGAGAATAAAGGATTACAGATAACAGTTGCAGGAAGCGGTGTCATTTCCACAGATAGGGAGATTCTGCGAAAAATTGTTGACAATCTGTTCTCTAACGCAGTCGGGTATACGCCGGAGCATCAGCGTATCACGGTAGAAGTCAGCCCCGTAGCATTGTGCATCACTAATTATGGTGTGACAATAGATGAAAAGCTGCTTCCGAATGTCTTGAACCCCTTTGTCAGCAGTGACGGAAGCGGGAAGGGAAAAGGGTTAGGGCTGTATGTGGCGTCTTACTACAGTAAGCTTATGGGATATGGGCTGAAAGTTGATAATATTGAAAATGGTGTGCAGGTGAAGCTGTCTTTTGGAAAGTGAGCAGCGCATAAAAAGTGAGCAGTGCATGAAAAACGGGCAGTGGAAACAGCATAGAAAGAGGTGCAATATGTTACTTACAATCAAACAATTACAGGTAAAATACGGAAAACAGACGGCGCTGCAGATTAACAGTCCGATCAACTTTGAGAAAGGAGAGCGCATCGGGGTGATCGGCTCCAACGGCGCAGGCAAGACGACGCTTGTCAAAGCGATATTAGGACTGACGGCTTATGAAGGCAGGATTGTGACCGAGCTAAAGCCGGAGCAGATGGCGGCACATATGCAGAGCAACGCGTATGTGACGACCATGCCGGTGAAACGGATCATGGAGATGATTCTGGACACGAAAATAAAAGACAACAAAGAGTTACAGGAATTGATCACCTTCTTTGAATTTGAAGGGTGTCTGTCGAAACGATACAATGCGCTTTCGGGCGGGCAGAAACAGAAGTTTACCATCATTATGATCATGATGCAAAAGGCGGAACTGACTTTTTACGATGAGGTCACGTCAGGTCTGGATTTTGAGACAAGACAGAAATTGATGGAAAAAATGGTCGAATGGTATCGGGACAAAGAGGATTCCCTGATTATCGTGTCCCATTATTATGAGGAGCTGGAACAGCTTGCAGATAAAATACTGCTGTTAGATCAAGGAAAGGTAGTTGCCTTCGGCAGGACGGAAGAACTGTTTCGGAAGTATTGTGGGGACGCAATTTTTATTCTCGACAATAATCCGGTAAACAGCAGTCTGACGAAAGGTTTTTGTGCATTGAAATCACCAAATCATTTGATTGCCTTATCCTGTCGTGATAAGGAGGAAGAAAGAAGGCTGTTATCAATTCTGATGGACAATAACGTGAATTTCAAACGGAGCAATTCGGATATCGAGATTATGTCGATCAATGCCAGAGAGCAGTTCTATGCGACCGCATAAAGAAGAGCGTGAACGAAAGTACCGTTCACGCGGAAGAACCGTCCGCAGAGCGGACTTGCTGCAAGCAGCATTCTTCCCACGCATTGAGATTCCGCAAAGCGGAATCATGGAAGTTAAGTTGGAAATAAGGGAAAAGAGGGAGTAAGGATGAAACAGAAAAAATGTAATATGAACATGGTTTTATATGAACTTCGCAATATCAACGGTAATTTTATGACACATTTCTTCGGAATCGTGTTTCCGAATATGATGACCATGATTTTCTCGAGAACAATCGGCGCACAGGTGCCTGAAACGGCGAGGGATAATGTAATCGTCTCCATTATGCTGAGTATGTCGCTTGTTATCCCGATGTCCATTATGTTTATCGGATACGGCGCGCTGTATTCGCAGGAAGTGGAACGTGAGGTGCCGCTCCGGATGCGTTTGTTCGGTTTCCGTGAGAGAAGTCTTTTGATGGCGAAGATTATTGCGCATATGATTTTTATGACGATTGCATTTGTAATTTACGCAGTGTTCCAAGTATTTACAATGGATATTCCGAAACCGGCGGTGTCGTCTGTAATCTGTCTGCTGGTATCGCTTTATCTGATCGGAATGATCCTTTTGGTAATTGCGCATTCACTTGCAAATATTTTTCGCAAATTCGGCATTACATTCGGGATTACGATGGCTGTCTATTTTACGCTGATGATACTGACGGGGATGATGGGAATCTCTACTGAACAGCTTCCGCAGGCGTTACAGAAGGTGGCGGCAACCTTACCGATGACTTATGTGAGCAACGATTTTGCCGATTTCTGGACGGGTGGTTCCTATAATTTTATGCCGTTCATACAGTCTTTTATCTTCTTTGGCGCAGTATCAGGCATTTTGCTGATGTATGCGCAGTACCGGGACAGAAGAGTGATCAAGTAGGAAAGTATGTGCTAAAAACAGGTTATACTATGGAACGATATCGTTATTCAGTTTCTTGGAAAAAAATGCGTTCCGATATTCAGAGGGTGTCATGCCCTCTTTTTTTTTGAATAATTTTAAGAAATATTTCTCATCCTGAAAACCGGAAGACCATGCCACTTCTTTAATGGAAATGTTACTGCTGACCAGCGTGTTCTTGGCGATTTCAATCCGGAAATTATTCAGCCAAGACAGAAGAGATTCGCCGCTGTATTTTTTGAACAGAGAAGATAAATAACGCGGATTGTAATTAAAGGCTTCGGCAATGGACGTGACTGTGATGGGATAGATATATTTGGATTTAATCCAGTCCATAACCTTGGTTACAATAGGGGGCGTCTGCGTCTGATGATTGGAAAAACAGGCCATATGCTGGTTAGCAATTTCAAGCATCAGAGTGCTGAGGGCATAATTATTATAATATTTAGGGGCAAAATTTGTCTGCCGCGTGATATCTAAAAGCTGGGAAAACAAGATTTCCACGCGCTTGTTTAAAGTAATCGTGCTGATTTCCGGCAATAGATAAATTTCATCAGCGTGGTCGGGGTCTGCAGCAAGCCTGCGTATAGTAGCCTGAAGCGTGGGATAATCATAAAAATAGTAATTATCGTCAGCAAAGGTAAAATGAACCCAGAAATAAGAAACAGGACCGTCAGAATGTTTATAGCCATAGTGGTTCTGACCGGCGAACAAAGTGATGAACTGGTTAGGACCAATATCATATGTTTTGTCATTCTGGGCGATATGCAGAGTTCCCTCCAGTACGTAGATCAGAACAAAAACATTCAGGGTCCGGTTTGGATGGATAAATCCGTCGTCTGTGATGAGTTTTCCGCTGATGATTAAATAAAGAGGATTCTTTGCAGGGGATACGAGATAAAGCATATGAGTTTTGACCACCTATTCTGTTGGATTATTAGTTGATAGTTTTACCACTTGAAGTTATCATAATTATAACGAATAAAGACTTTTAAAGTCAATAAAAATATACAATTTGTATAAAATATTATAGGAAAATGCGCATTTATTATAAAAAAGGAGGTGAATAAAAAGGCAGAAAAAGTGTCTATTATGGCAGGAAATAATTGACATTTTATACACTTATGTAACTGGAAAAGAAGATAACAATAGAAAACGAAGGGAGAAAAATATGAAAAAGAAGATAACAGCGCTTCTTCTCGGCGCAGCGCTCACTGTCACATCGTTGGTCGGATGCGGAAATGACGCATCGCAAAACGAAGCGGAGACGACAGAAACACAGACAACAGAAGATGATGCGTCACAAGAGAATCAGACGGATTCAAATGAGCTGCAGGCGGACGGAGAACCGGTTCAGCTTACAGGGCTGGTTGTTAAAAATGCCATTACAAAAAGTGTGGAAGAGATGCAGTGGATGCAGGATGCGGAAGCAAAAGCAAACGTAGACATTACATGGCAGGAGGTTCCGAGAGCTGATTGGGAAACAATAAAGGGAACATTGATTTCCAGTGGAGACATTCCGGATATTATTGTCGGGGCAAAGAATTTTGATAACGCGGATTTCGTGACCTATGACGGATTGTTTGAAGATATGTCTTCCTATATTAATGCGGATTCCAACATTAAAAAGATGTTTGAAGAGCATCCGGAGCTGGAACAGATTTCTACGATGTCAGATGGAGGAATCTATGGGATTCCCAAGTATCAGCGGTTTTGGCCGAGCACCTATCTAAGGATGTATATTAACAAAGACTGGTTGGATCGTCTGGGATTGGAAGTTCCGACGACATGGGATGAGTTTAAGGATGTTCTGATTGCATTCCGGGATGAGGACGCTAACGGCGACGGTAATACCTCCGATGAAATACCGATGGATTTCACGCTGACAGAGGCAGGTGTAGTTCCTCCGGCGCTGCTTCTCGGCAGCTTTGGAATCAGTCTGGATGTATATGATTCCGGTTATGGCTATTATGTAGATGACGGAGTTGTGAAGAATTTTTATATCAGCGAGGAGTATAAGAAGCTGGTGACATTTTTCAATGATTTATGGAATAACGGACTGATCAATGCGGAAACTTTTACCAATGATGTGTCTACCTACAATGCGCTTCTTCGGGCAAGAGAAGGAGAGAACATGGCGAACGTAGGCGTTGTATGGGGATGGAGTGCATCTGACCGTTTCGGTGCGGCACTCTGTGATCAATATGTATCTATGGCACCTTTAAAATATGAGGCTGGTCAAGAAGAAGAAGTATCATGGGGATATGAATCCGACGTGTTGAATATTAAGCAGAATTGTGTAATCATGTCGGCAGCTTGTGAGAATAAAGATGCGGCGTTTGCGTTTATTGACGAGTTGTACAACCCTGAGACAAGCCTGCAGATTCTCTGGGGTGATTTGGGAAGCTGCATTGTGAAACAGGATGACGGAAGTTACCGCGTACAAACTCCCGAGGAGGCAGGAGATACAGAGGGACTCGACGCCGGAAACTGGAAGTGGACGACTACACTGGCTGACGAGGGACCGGGCTTTATCAGTGACAGTCTTTCGGTAGAGCTTCCTGTAGATATTGAAGAAGTGACAAAAGATATGGAAGTATATCAGCCGATATACGATAGGATGAATCCGCAGACTGATATTCTGCATAAGAATTTCTTGGTGTTTACCGATGAGGATAAATCAGAACTGAGCCTGATTGAAAGTAATATAATCAATTTATCAGTGACGCAGTTTACAAGTTTTGTGACAGACGGAAATATTGAAGAGAACTGGACGTCTTACTGTCAGAATTTTGAGAATACGGGCTCAGCAAGGGCACTGGAAATTTTACAGTCAGCCTATGATGCTTATCAGGGAACGAATTAATAGCTGATGGGTCGGCTGCTGGTATGATGCAGCCGACCCGGAAAAAGGAAGGAAGAGGCATGGATAAAAGAATGCGGAGCAACTCTCCGGGTAAAAAGCGCGCAGGCATTGTCAGAACCTTTCGAAGAGACTGGATGCTGTGGGCGATGGTTCTACCGGCAGTATTGGCAGTGCTGGTGTTTAATTACTGGCCGATGTACGGAATACAGCTTGCCTTTCGGGAGTACAGTTTTAAGACAGGTCTGACAGGCGGTAAGTTTGTGGGACTTAAATATTTTAGTCAGTTTGTCCATAACTATCAGTTTAAAACTCTGATCGGTAATACTTTGCGTATTTCCCTTACCAATATACTGTTTGGATTTCCTATGCCGGTGATTCTGGCGCTTTTGCTGAATCAGCTCCGCAGTAAAAAATTCAAGGGATTTATGCAGACAATCGTATATCTGCCTCATTTTATTTCAACGGTGGTAATGGTTTCCCTTCTGACAGTGCTGCTTTCCCCGAACAGCGGAGTGATAGGGCGGCTGATATCGGCTCTGGCGGACGGAAACATTAACCTGCTGGGGAATACGAGCACGTTTTTGGGGGTCTATGTAGGTTCTGAAATCTGGCAGCATTGCGGCTGGAACTGTATTATTTATCTGGCGGCATTGTCGTCCGTGGATACGCAGTTGTATGATGCTGCAAAGATAGACGGAGCTAATCGGTTTCAGATTATGCGTTATATTGAAGTTCCGGCATTGACGACAACAATGATCATGTTGTTTATATTGTGGATGGGCGGCGTTCTGAATACCGGTTTTGAGAAAATATATTTGATGCAGAATACGATGAATCTGCCGGTTTCGGAAGTTATCTCGACCTATGTTTACAAGATAGGACTGGAATCCAATCAGATCAGCTATTCGTCGGCAATCAGTCTTTTTAATAACTTAATTAATTTTGCTTTTCTGTATATGACAAACAAGATTGCAAAGCGAAAAAGCGATATGAGTCTGTGGTAGGAAAGGATGGAAGTATGGCAGAGAAAAAAACAAAGATTTTGAGAAGGCAGGAGAGCCTGCAGGATAGAATATTTAATCTGACTGTGATGGGATTGAGTGTGCTTATCCTGATTGTGATTGCATATCCGGTCTATTTTGTTCTGATTGCTTCCATCAGTAATCCGGCAATGGTTTCTACCGGGCAGGTAGTATGGTTTCCGCGGGAAATCAATTTATACGGATATGAGAAAGTATTTCAGAATACAAAAATGTGGACAGGGTATATGAATACGATCATCTACGCAGTGGCAGGTACGATGGTGAATCTGGCGGTAACACTTCCGGCAGCTTATGCGCTTTCACGCAGAGAATTTGCGGCGCGGAAAATACTGAACCTGTTCTTTGTATTTACCATGTTCTTCAGCGGCGGTCTGATTGCTACCTATCTGGTAATCAAAGAGATCGGCATGATCAATTCAAGGTGGGTATTTATTATTCCGTTCTGTGTAAATGTGTATAACATGATCATAGCCAGAAGCTTTTTTGAGTCCTCACTCCCGGAAGAGTTAAGAGAGGCCGCAGTTCTGGATGGATGCAGTCATTTCCAGTATTTCTGTAAAGTGGTTCTGCCCCTTTCCAAAGCCGTGATTTCCGTGGTAGCGCTATATTATCTGGTAGCGCACTGGAATGACTTTTTTACAGGACTTTTATATATCCATAAAGAGAAATTTCTTCCTTTACAGAATGTTCTGCGTTCCATACTTTTGATTTCGCAGACCGGAGGAAACGGCGGGGCAGGCGCTACGTTGCAGCAATCCTATGCAGACCAGATTAAATATGCGATTATTATTGTCTCTACTCTTCCGGTTATAGTGATTTATCCGTTTGTACAGAAATATTTTGAAAAAGGCGTGATGATTGGCGCGGTAAAAGGATGAAAGGAGATAGAAATGAAGCTTAAGGCGGCAGAATATAAAGATGTGTTTTTAAGGCAGAGTGTGTTTCAGGAACAGTTTGAAAGAACCGTGGATCGGTATCTTCATCTGCCGAATGACAGTTTACTATATAATTTCAGAAAAAGAAAATATAAAACAGCTCCCGGGAGACCGTTGACAGGATGGTACGGAAGACAATCATTTAATTTCGGGCAGTTTTGCGGAGCGCTGGCGAAAATGTATGCCCAGACGCAGAATACCGAAATCAAAGCGAAGCTTCTGTATCTTTGGAATGAATGGGCGGATTGTATTGAAGAGGACGGCTATGGTTTTTCTCCGGAAAAGGACAGATATCAGGAATACATTATTGCTTACGAGTATGAAAAACTGGTGGGCGGACTGGTGGATGCCTATGCCTATGCCGGAATCATGCAGGCGCCGGAATGGATGAAAAAGATTACAGGCTGGTATCAGGAAAATATGCCGGAGAGAGACCGGGGAATGCTGTATCAGGTAGAATGGTATACTCTTTCGGAAAATCTTTATCGTGCCGGGCAGCTTTTCGGGGAAGAGCAGTATACGACATTGGCACGTGTGTATGAGTACCCGCAGTTCTGGGAGCGTTTTCTGGAACCGGATTTTTCTCTGGATAAGACGAAGCATGCATACAGTCATGTAAATTCACTGTGCGGTGCAGCCATGGCGTATGAAGTGAGCGGCGAGGAGCAATATCTGGATATTTTAAAAGCTGCATATGAGGAGATTACCGGTAAGCATATTTATGCAACAGGGGGATACGGACCCTGTGAAGATATGTTTGGAAAACAAGGGTATATGGGAGACTCTCTGAAATCGGCGTGGGATAAGACTTTGACGAATGCCCTTGTCAGAACCCGGCATGATGCACAGGGGAATTGCGAGGTCTCTTGCTGCACTTGGGCGGCTTTTAAGGTCTGTCGTTATCTGATGGAGTTGACGGGAGATTTAAAATATGCAGACTGGGCTGAGAAGCTTCTGTATAACGGGGTACTTTCTCTTCCGCCGGTCAGTGCAGACGGGAAGATTATGTATTATGCCAATTATTATGTGGACGGCGGGCTCAAATCGGTTCTTGATCGCAGGTATCACGGCGCGGTGGAAGCATATGATGACTTGTGCGTGACTTATCATTATGGCTGGCAGTGTTGTACGGGAACCTATCCTCAGGCGGTTGCGGAATATGCAAATATGATTTATTTCAGGGATGATGCGGGAATCTGTATCAGTCAGTACATACCGTCAGTATTTTCGTTCCGACTGCCGGGCGAAGGCAGAAAGGCAACAATCGAGTGTATGACCAAGTATCCGGAGGAAGAGGAGATTCGCTACCTGCTTAAAATGCAGAATCCTGAACAGTTTAGAATCCGTTTCAGGATTCCAAAGTGGGTGAAGACGCCGATGGAGATTCGTGTAAACGGTAAGAAGATGTGGCAGGGAGTCGGTAAGGACAGAGAAGTGGAGTTAAATCGCGTATGGGAAGATGGAGATGTGATAGAAATAAGACTTCCTCTTTCGTTGTATTTTGAATCCATCGATGAGAAGAACGAGGACATAGCGGCGTTGTGTTACGGACCTTTGGTTATGGTGACGGATGATCTGGCGGCTTTCGTAAAGGATAAGGAACATCCGGAGGAGTGGATTTGGCCTGTGGAGGGAGAGAAGCTGCGGTTTCGGACTAAGGAAGGCAGCTTGGAAGGAATTTATCCGTTTGAGACGCGGGAATTTGCACCGTACTGTTCATGGCCTGAACAGAAGTGGTATTTTATGTATTTCTGGTTTCGATAAATGAAGAGGGGCATGGTTGTAAAATGAAAAAAGGATACTTATGCTGGAACAGAAATTATGTTGAAGGGAAAGTTGATAAACACCTCTTTGGGTCTTTTCTGGAGCACTTGGGACAATGCGTATACGGAGGAATATACGAGCCGGGGCATGAAAGCGCGGATGAAAACGGCTTTCGAAATGATGTGAAGGCGCTGATCAGAGAACTTGGTGTGACGGCAGTGAGATACCCGGGAGGAAATTTTGTATCCGGCTACGATTGGAAAGACGGCATCGGACCGAGAAAGGAC
>VSOA01000033.1:0-8686 GCA_009774585.1 Lachnospiraceae bacterium | reverse complement strand
CATGGAATCTGGCATGGCAGGAAGAGGAAAGCAATCAGGTGGGAATTGCGGAAATTGCTCTTTTTCTGGAAGAGTGCGGAGCAGAACCTATTATGGCGGTGAACCTGTCAACGGCAGGAGTAAAGGAAGCGGGAGAACTGCTTGAATACTGCAATAAGGGTGAGGACAGACCTTACGGCAGATTAAGAATGGAACATGGATATGAGAAACCGTGGGGAATACGCTATTGGTGTCTTGGAAATGAGATGGACGGTCCATGGCAGATTATGTCTAGGAGCGCGGAGGATTACGCAGCGCTTGCCAGAGAGACCGGGAAACTGATGAAGTGGATCGATCCGGATATTCAGTGTATCTTCTGCGGCAGCTCTACGAACGAGCCGGGGCATAACAGTTACGGGGAATGGGATAGAATCGTGCTGGACCATGCGTGGGAGCAGGTGGATTATCTTTCGCTGCACAGATATTATAATTATCGGCCCGACAAACAGCTTTTTTATCATACAACGGAGGACAAAATCGATATTCCTTATATATTTTATGATATGGATCATTTCTTACGCATGGCGGAGGGATTGTGTGAATACGAAAAGGAACGGCGGCATTCAGACAAAGAAATATTTCTTGCTTTTGATGAGTGGGGTGTGGTGGCACGGACCGGTGCCGTACCGGGCGGCATCAGCCAACAATACGGATATGCCGGATACAGCCTTTTGGACGCAGTAATTTACGGAGGTCTTTTGTGTACGCTTCTGAATCACGCGGCGCGGGTCAAGATTGCGTGTCAGTCAATGCTTGTAAATGAAGGAGGGATGATTGCAGCGCAGCCGGGTAAAAAGGCAATTCGGCAGACAATATGGTATCCGTTTTACGATGCCTCTCATTTCGGAAGAGGAATTGCGCTTAAGATGAGTGGAGAACTGCCGACGGCATCTACGGCACATCATGGAGAACAGACATGTGTGGCAGCGGCAGCAGTATATCGTGAAGAGGAAGGAGAGATTACCGTTTTTCTGGCAAACAGTGACTTAGAAAAAGAGGCGGAAATTGAAATACGTCTGCAGGACTTTGGACCTCTCCGTGCCGTAGAATGGAGAGAGCTGTATGCGGAGGATGAAGAACTGGGCAACAGTTTCGAGGAAGAGTTTCGTGTGGCGCCCATACAAAGGAATCTTCCGGATATGCCGGATGGACGGATCACATTGATTTTGAAAGAGCATTCTTGGAATGTACTGCGATGGAAAACGGAGAACACTATTTTTTCCCACCCAATTCCATGAGTTTTAAATAATGAGGGATATCCCTTTTCTCGGGATGTATTTTGAATGGTGCGCCACAGCATCCGCAATGCCATTTTTCCGTCTGCTCAAACGTATATTTTACTGCGGAGCGGCAGGTCTTGTTGATACGGTTTTGGCATCCGGTGTCACTGTGGCGGAACATTTCAACTATTTTTTTGGGGCACATGCTTAAATATTTCAAACAGTTCTCTGCATTACGGATTCTCAGTTCCAGATACAGAGTTCCCATATCGGAAGTTAATGCGTAATCGTATACAGATGACTTCTTATAATAATACCGAAGTGAGGGACCTTCATTCGAATCGCCCTTTTTCTTTGTATATCCGTATTCCGTAAGTATGTTGTCTATTGTGGAAATTACTTCTTTATCCGCTTCATCGTGCATCTTGTCCGCAACATAAGCACAGCCTTCTCCCAGACTGCATGTATGCAGATCTTCAATTAAGATTTTATAATTCCATCCGATAAAGGCATTACTGAATGAGACAGCATTTGAGTAATAATTTTTTACATCCTTTAACTGTGTATTTTTCACTTTCTTGGCTATAACGGAAAGGACTTTCAGTATACTCCGGTTATCCGGATAATCAATCTCCAGATAATCTCCTGATGATAAATTATATTTTTTGATTCCCTCAAATACAAAACCGTAGTCGCACAATATTTCTAACAATAAATTTGTTTTCTTGGCTTTATTCATTTGTTTGATTTCCGTCGTGTCGGCAACGAATACATTTTCTTTAAAATTACCGCAGGTGAAGATACAGAACATAAAATAGAACAGGGTCCATGGAGCTGTCCTCGCTGCTCTTGCCTGATTTGAAAAATAATCATATTCATCCGATTTATATAACGGCAGTCCGAACCGCCAAGGGGAATCTGCCATATCGGAATATATCTGATAAAACAATTCTCCGATTTCTTTAAATGCACTTTCAAATTCTTCATGGGAAAGCAGACGCAAGAAATCGGGATGTATTTCTAACTGATCCGGTATATTTACTAACTCATTACGGCGTATCAAGGCCCATTCGCTTACCAAATATGCATTGTTCATAGTATCTATACACTCCTCTCTGTAAAAGGAGCGGTATCTTCCCATGTCACCCACTCCTCAACCGCCCAGATCCAGACAGCCTTCATATCTTCTTCAAACCAAAGGAAGTCTGGAGCGCCATAAATCATTTGCTTAATTAAATGGTTGTGCGCTTCCTGCCATTGCTGAAAAGGTCCCAGAACATTTTCAATCCTGTCTGCACCTGATGAAAAAGCCTTAAAAGGATTGATTTGTATAATCCGGATTTCCGGAGATTTCTTAAGTTTGTCCGCGACATCAAGCAGACGGTCTGCTTTGGATGTATTGCCGTCACAAGAAATATTCACAATATGATTTTCTACTTTTGCTGCTTTGTCGTACAGTTTCTTTACATCGGTGTCTTTGCTGAAATCAGCACGCTTAATCTGCTCGATAAATTCCAGTATAATATCCTTTAAATCCCTAAGCAGTGAGACTTCGCCATCGATATCTTTCACTTTTCTTTCAAGAATGTCCAAAATAACTTCAGAGCCGGATGCCTGAAATATTAATTGAATATCCTTGATGCTGATATTTAGCTTGCGCAAAATCAGAATTTGTTCCAGCCGCTTGATCGCATGTCCATCATACAAACGATAAGCATAATCGGCGCTTCTTGTGCTTTGTAAAAGCCCCATATCTTCGTAATAGCGTAATGCACGCGTAGATATATCATATTTTGCTGGAACATCTCTTATCTTAATCAGTTCCGTCATGGTGAACTCCTTCTTAATGATAATATACTTATTATAAACGATTCCCTAACGGAAGAGTCAACCGTAATTATTTCATGACATAAACTTTGCATTTTGTAACACAATCCTGCAAAAACAGCGTATTTTTGGCTGTTTCGCAGGGAATTTTATTTTTGTGATGAAACTTTTGGGAAGAATGATTCGTATTACTGATAAAGGATATTGTGTGCTATGAAAAATAATGGAGGACTTGAAAGATGAGCATATCTGGAATAGGAGCGAGTAATCCTGCATGGTATCACGCAGGGAGAACACAGCGCGGCGGAGCAGATAACAAAACTGCAAGGATAAGTGAGAATACAAAGCAGCCGGCTTTTGCCGACAAAGTCAATCAGGCGGCACAGGCAGCAGGCACTGCACAGCCGCTTGTACTGCATGGCAAAAATGACGCGGACGAGGGGGAGACGGTGGTGGGTTCATCGGTAAATGCCCTGACGGGGGTAAGCATGGCAGTATATAAACCGCGGGATTTTGACGCGGCAAATCCGGTCTATCACGTAAAGATGTGGGGTGCAGACGGTAATATGACTGAGAGGATGGTAGATATTTCTAAAATTAATCTTGAAAATTGCGATGAAATAGATATGTCGGCATACGCGTGGCACTTAAGCAACAGTGGGCAGTGCCCGAATGCGTTTCTGAAGTTTGCGGGTGTTCGTTCCTATTATCAGACCGAACAGCAGAAGTATGATGCGGGTAATGTGCTTGAGAAGACCGACTGGGTAGAAATCATTAGGGACTTTATGCAGATGCAGTACGATGCGCATAACATGAAGGGGTATTTGGATTATAAGAAATTGTTAGGATTTATGGAACAGGCAGGAAGATGACAAGGAGAGAATGAGATGGGAGTAGGAGTATTGTCGCCGGATCAATGGAATAACCGGAACTATAACGAACAACATAAGGAATATACGCGGAAGGATAGGGATGCCCATGAGGCTTTTGCAGATGCAGTTTCCAAAGCAGGCGCCGCAGGGAAATCATTTGACACGGAGACGGATGGCAGAACAAAGAAAACTGCCAGACAGTATCGCGAACAGGTTTTTGACCAGATTGCGCCCAATGCGCCGCAAAGAGTAAAGCAGGCATGGATGGATGCGGCAGATGTGGCGGGAATAGACGGTATGGGCGTTTCCAATTCGGGCAAGCTAAGCCATATTTCGCAGCTTATGGTGCGTAGAGTGGAAAAAGGATATCATGGTAACGGTGTATGCGATTTGTTAGGTAATTCCGTGCAGTCAGCAATACGGGCGGCAAAAGAAGCGCTGTATGCGTTGGAACACCCCTTAGATGCGGGCCGTGGAAGAACGGCGGAGCAGATTGAGAACAGAATGAAGGAGAAGCTGTTTTATCAGGAATTTCTCAAGAGGCTTTGAGAATTACATTGAAACTTGGAGCAATGATAACAGTGCCATACAATAAAAAGTTTAAAAGGGAGCAGGGAAAATGTATATTAACGGAATAGGAAATGCAGGTTATCCGATGACGGGGTGCAGAGCAGGAAAGACAGCAGAACGGGCTACGATACAAAAAGGTTTTGCCGGACAGTTAGACCGTGCGGCAGGTGTACCGAAAACATATCAGGTTTATATACCAGAGGAAGATACGCTGTACTCTGGCGGAAATGGCACAGGCTTGTCCTTTTATCTCAAATATGCGGAACATTCAACGGAAGAGGATCCGACAGTCATTGCAAAGGGAGTAGATGAAAACGGTGATGAGTTTGAGCAGACCATACATATCAACAAAATTAATCCTAAATGCGCGACGATTGTGGAGATGCGAGCGCTGGAGGCGCATCTGGGAGTAGACAAACGAGGAGGTCTTTCTTCCCTTCCGATGGAAACCGGGACGATGGGATTACATGACCGGACGAATTTTATGGATATGTTTCAAAAACAGATTAGCGATATGCGGCTTTTAAGCCAGAAGAGGGCTGAAGCATACTACCGATACAGTATGCAGGCGTATTGGGATTTCATGCGTAGAAAAATATAAATATGAAATAGGGAGAAGTGGACAATGGCAATTAATGGATTGGGATATCATTATTATCAAAATAGCAGACCGGTTTCCGGTAAAAATATAGGTGACAGCCATAAAGCAGACTTTAGAGCGACGGTCGCAGAAGTATCTTTCTCCGGAGGGCATCGGGTGACGATTGACCCGGATGCTCTTTTCTCTATCTGTGATGCGGCTACGGGGGAAAGCGCAAATGTATATCGGGCGGAAGGGTATTCTGATGAAAATCCGTTGTATCTGGTAAGGGGTGTTGATGAAAACGGAAATGAATATGAACAGACGATAGACGTAAGCAAAGTAAACCCGAATCACTGCTCATATCGTGAGCTGCTTGCACTGAATGCGCATACCGGTAATCGATCAGACAGTAATTTTTTGACAATGTCTGTGTTAAAGGATAAAATGAAGAATGCTTCTTATGGAGCAAAGACAGATTATCTGTCAGTGGCGTATGCGTTAATGAAGGATATGCAGACACTCGGCTGCTGGAACGGCTATATGCGGTATGACAAGTGGATCAGCGGTATACTAAGTATCAGTCAAAAGAGAACATCCGCATTTCACAAGGGCAGTATTTTGGAAAGCGGCACGGTTACAGATACGGCGTTAGGAGTAGATACCTACCGGAAATACCTGGAATCCAAATATGGCAAAGTAACGATCAAAGATGTGCCAAAAGATCAGAAGACGCTTGAGAAATTAGGAAAGAGCATGAGTGGGAATGATGTGGTGATTGCGCCGAATATTTTGGAAGAAATGGCGAATGACCCGAAGAAAGCGGCTTATTATGAACAGAAAATAGATTATTTCTTTGACACTATTATTCCGCGGGAGACGGCGAGGTGCGCGTCGATGGGACTTGTGTTTGAACCGGCGGGGGTAGTAGTACACAAGGATGGAACGGTGACTTACATATGCGGGTGCAGTGATTCACCAGAGAGGGTGGCACAGGTAAACGCTATCAACAAAGCAAAACGAGAGAAGCAGGCGGCACGGCGTGAGATAGCATTTGAGCACAGCCGCGAAGCGGCGGAGAGACTGCGGCAGGAGATTGAGCTGAGTAATCGCAGGCGCAGCATGGCGGAGGCGATGAACAAATATGATTACGATACATGGGAAACCGTAAATATGGATACATTTTATATGAGTCTGGGAAATGTACTTGTAAAAAGATATAATAACGTATTATTATAGAAATAACCGTAACAAGTATAAAAGTAAGTAATTTATTCTTTGTATAATTGAGAGGAACGATTATTAAGATGAAAAAAAAGAGTCTTGGCATGGCAATCATTATTTTTGCAATTTTAGCCATCGCACTGCTTGTGCTGTTTGGGGGTATGAGTACAAAAACTCCGTATGATATGACGATTGCATCGGATACAGAGACATATCTTCTGGATGACAGTCTTACAGAAGAGCTCTCTGATGCAGAAAAGTCGGCAAAGTATACGGGGTATCTGGAAAATACCCTTGCAGATGATATCGCTGAAGCATATCCGGAAGTCAAGAACGTGAAAGTCACTCTGCCGGAGGAAGAGGATGCGGCGCAGATTGAAATTTCTTTGGACCTGACAAGCAGCCTTGCAGAGGAGAATCTGTCGCAGATAGCTGAAGCAGTTGCGACTGCCGTGGGTAGTTCCACGACAGAAGATATTGTTATTCAGGATACAGAAGGAACTATTCTTTATACGAAATAACAACTGTGGGTTTAGTTTTCTCCTAAAAAAACAACCTGATATCTATGGGCATTATAGTACATAGTAGTTATAATTGTATCATAGTATATACTTGTTGCAGAAATAGAAACAAAGGAGAAACGGAATATGCTTGATGCGAAAGAAACGGGTAAGCAAATTGCACGTCTGCGGATCAGAAATAAATATACTCAAGAACGGCTGGCGGAGAAACTGAAAGTTTCACCTCAGGCGGTCAGCAAATGGGAGAATGGAAAAGCAGTGCCTGAGGTAGCGCTGCTTTGCGAGTTATCCAAACTTTTTAATTGTTCTGTAGACAGAATGCTTAATCCAGCGGCCAGCGTTTTGCGCAGCATGGACTTCAATTATGAATTTGTTGTTAAGCCAAGAATTCCCGTAGCCGATTATTCAGGTCCGGAGTGGCCGAAAAGCATTTCCGCGGCTTCAGCTTTGACTGCGTTAAAGTTGTTTTTTGGATTGGAGCAGCGCAGAGATAATAAAAACCGTCAAATAAATGACGATGCAGAATATATTTTACAGTCAGCCATTACGAATATTTGTTTTGGATATTCATATGCACCGGAGGAATGGGTTCATGACAGCTTTGCTATATATGGGTTAGATTATGAAATTCATTCACAGACGGATTATTCGGAAAATGAATTTATTGCACTTGCTTGTAATCAAATTGAACATGGTTATCCGGTTGTCATTATTCCTAAAGAGTATACGGATATGATTTTTGCCGTTGGTTTTTCCGACTATGGACAAACTTTAACGGGATTAGGATTTTTGGAAGGAGACGATCAGAAAAATGCGAGTCTGAACTTTGATCGGCTCAATCAATATGCCGGTTGGTATAAACTTGACTGTGACATGATGACATTTAAGTTTATAAATGGAAAAATGCCGTTAGATAAGGCGTGTACGAATGCACTCTCTCGGGGAATTACTTTGTTATTAAATAACGATCAGTGTGGTGAAGATCAAATGCAAGGCTACGGTATGGTCATTTACCAGAACTGGTGTGATTTGTTAAGGGAAGAAAACAGAAAGAATGCAGATCAAATGGAATGTGTTTTCCCGCATGCATTTATTCATTATGAAAATAAATTAAGAACCAAACAGTTTTTTGAATTATGTATAGATATTATTGCCGATATTGATAAGGAATTAATGGCTATGGCGATAAGTCAATATGATAGTATCTTATCCTTTGCAACGGAGATTGCCACGATTGCTCATCAGCGAGATTCCTTTTCTAAGGATTTACTGAAAGAAAAAAGAAATTATATAATCGAAATGCTGCGCAGAAGCAGTGAGCAGGAACGACTTGCGCTGTCTTATATACAAAAGGCAATGGCAAATATTTGTAATTAATAGGTTTCTAAGCGCCTCAATAAGGGGCGCTTTTTTTGCTTATTCCCCTTTGTACCTATATACGAACAAATATCAATAAAAGTGACAGGAAAAGACAAGAAATAGCAAAAAAAACATATTATGAATCATAAATAAGTGATATAATGTGAAACATATGCGAAGGTGAATCTATTAACCGATAGACAAGGGGGATGCTTATGGAACGGCGAATCTTGGATTACAGAAAGTATATAGACGATTTGTTACAACAGGATAACTTGGATTGGGAGAGTGTGATACGGGAGCATTTGGTCCAAATATCCTTTTTCCAGCATGAAAGACTGATTCATTTAATTGTAACCGTGACGTTTGCATTGCTTGAAGTTATAGTGCTCGGATTATGTGTTGTATCGTTTACATTAGGAGTCGGATTACTCGCAGTCGCGCTTCTTATTTTATTAATACCATACATACGAC
>VSOA01000330.1 GCA_009774585.1 Lachnospiraceae bacterium | reverse complement strand
CTTGGCACCGCCCATGGGCAGCGTCGTCAGCGCGTTCTTGAAGGTCTGCTCGAAACCGAGGAACTTCAACATCGAGGGGTTGACGGCCTTATGGAATCGCAAGCCTCCCTTGTAGGGTCCGATAGCGCTGTTGAACTGTACGCGGAAACCGTTATTCACCTGAACCTGTCCCTTATCATCTACCCACGGAACACGGAACTGCACGATTCTCTCCGGAACTGTCAATCTCTCTAATAAAGCATCTTTTCTATATGCTTCCTCATCTGCTTCAATCACTACACGCAGTGACTCTAAAACCTCTTTTACTGCCTGATGGAATTCCGGCTGCGCAGGATTCTTGGCAACTACCAACTCATAAACCTCATCAACGTATGACATTGTGCATGTCCTCCTTATTTGTTTGTATATGTTCAACTTCCACGTATCATTATAGTATGCAGGCATAAAATCCACAACCCCGATTTAGCATATTAACGCGTAAAAATTTCATGAATTTTTATCACAATTTTGTGTCACATTGTACAATGATACTTATATTCAGTAATACATGTATACAATTGGGATGCGTTGTTTTATAAATATTCTTTTAATCTCTGTATATTCTTCTCTTCAAAATCTACAAGTTCCCTTGCCAGTTCCACCGCAGTATCTGTCGCCATCTGGTTATGCTTCATTACCTTCCACATGCTTGTGATTCCCCTGTTACTCCCTTGAATCATCATGTCTGCTAGGTGCTCTCTGCTGATATTAAAGGCAGTATTTGCATGAATGCTCCCTTTTAACATCAAATCGGCAATCTGACTGCCGCGGTATACTTCTCCTTCATTTTCTAATATCTGATCCAACGCTTTGTTGTGAATTTCTGAATAACGGAGCGACTGTTTAGACAACTGTAAGGAAAACTCATCATCTCCGATTTTATCCAGAATGGTTTCAATAGCAGTCATTCCCATCTCCGTATTCCGCTGTACTTCCTTCAAAATTTTAATATCATCTTGTTTCATAATCTGCCTCCCTTTCATTTCTTTTTCGTTTCATAAGCCGGAATATTTATATTGCGTCTGACGCATCTCGTTTTCTTTTGTCACACACTTATAGGCCTTAACTCAAAAAAAGAGTATGGGATCTTCCCATACTCCTTATCATTACCATTATTCATTCATTTAATCACTTACAGGCAGTGTATGTAATGCTTGTCAGTATTATATACTAGGATCGTATCTATCGACTATTCCACGAAATCAGACTTCACATACGCGGTCTTGCCATTATACTTAATCTTCGTCCAGCCGTCAGCCTGCTTCATAATTACTTCCAGCTTTTCACCTACATACGCTGTCCCAAGTTTCTCACCGTTCTCGCTTGCAGATGCCCTGATGCGGACATTCTCAATCACAGTCACTGTGCCTGTTGAAGCAGCCGCGTTACTGTTGTCGTCCTGCGTGTCAGTCTGTGTCGTCACCTCCGGCTCTTCTTCACCGCCGTCATTCGACGCATCTGCCTGCATCGTCTCTATCGGCTCTAAGAATTCACTCTTAATAAATGCCTCTCCTCCTTCATAGCTGACCTTACTCCAGCCGTTGCCTTTTTCCTCCAGCAGATCAAATTCATCACCCACCGCAGCCTTACCTAATTTATCGGCTGTCTCACTGTCAGACTTCCTGATATTTACCACGTCTATCGCCCTGACTCTCGTCACAACAGTAACCGGTTCCGTAAACGCATTTTCCCCCGGCTCCTCTGTCTGCTCCGGACCTGCTGTTTCCCCATCCGTTCCTTGTGTTGATTCTTCCTCCGGCAAAGCACTTCCCTCCGCACGAGCCAATGCTTCTCCTACATTTTTATCAATCTCTGTATTCAAATCTACGATAAAATCAACCAGTTCATCGTCCTCAGCAACCATATCGTTATATGCAACCGCTACCTTATTATTCAAATCTATGACATCATCCTGAAGCGTCAGTTCACGAATATAATTCAATACATTCTTATCCTCTTCTCCGTCCTCGTTAAGATAGTAATTGCCATTCTCATCTACACATACGTAATAAGTCCGCATACCCGGAATCGGTTTGTCATAATCATAGAATTTCACTTCCGCATAAACATATGCTATATATGTTCCTTCTTTGGGACCGGTCTTCGTATAAACTTCAAGTACCGGATATGACTCAATATATTTGCTTGTCTCCTGCGCCTTGAGAATTTCCGTCGCATCCAGCTTATCGACAAGTTGATCCATGGTTGCGGTATCGCCTTCCACCATTGCGGTGTAATAAGTACTGAACAACTCATTAATCTCAGGAACCGCATCCTGCTCCAAAGGTACTTCCGGCACAACATTCAATGATCCTGACATATCAACTTCCTCTGTAGCCTCTAACGTCTCTTTTTCCGCAATTTTTCTCTTATTCGCATTAACTGCCACTACAACCGTAATCGCTACGCAAATCACAAGTACAACAGGCATAACAATTTTGGAATATCTGAAAAGCCAGTTTCTGAAACTTTCTAATTTCGCCTTGATATAATCCTGTATGTTGTTATTTGATGTATTCATAAATAACGACCTTTCTTAGTATCTCATAAAAGCAGCTGTATATGAGCCGCACAGTGCACCCGACAGGACTCGAACCTGCATCAAAGGCGTCGGAGGCCTACGTTTTATCCATTAGACTACGGGTGCCGACTTGCATTTGCAAATGTTACGATTTTGTTACATCTTGCTTATCATACCATAAGCCGGCACCGTTGTCCAGTATACTAATTAATTAAACAATAATTTCCTCTATTTCCGCTTTTTTTCTACTGTAGCGGTATAGACTGTAAGACAGAATTTCCTCCGGATCTACCTGTGTCGTATTAACTTCCTTCACCATACGGCGATAGAAATCATATTTGTGTTCTCTGTCATCCGGCAGAAGCAATACCTCATGGACGGAACTTGGCAAAATCAATATGTCCGAATTCAGCCTCTCAGATAAACCGGCTATTTCATCCGAATACAACATCGCGGAAGCACCGTACATTTTTTCTTTATTCGTCAGCACATACATCTTCACGTCATTCTCTTCTAAGCTGATTCCTGTCATTTCACAAATCAGCTCCTGCATCGGAATAAACAACGCAGGCATACAACGTTTCATATTAGTCTGTGCATCCTGATATACCGTCTCCTTTGTCTGATTCCATAAAGCCAGATGATTATAGTGAATCAGAATCGATGCCTTTCCCAGACTCTCCGCTTCCATTGAATAGTAGAATACAATCGCCAGATTACACCATCTGTAATGAGGAACATCCGATAAAAGCTTCTTATTGCGGTCATAATTGATTACTTTATGGAAAATTCTATCCTTGACACGTTCATATTCATTGAAAAAACTCATATCCAGATTAACATTCTTCATCTGCGCTTTATAAAGTTCTGTAATTCGCTCCGCAATTTCTGCTAAGTCAGTCCCTTCGCAATACTGCTTATAAGGTTCTTCCAGATAAATGGTGGGTGAAATCTGATCGGTCTGTCTCAGCATAACAATCCCTGTCAGACATATATCATTGTTTTTTGTTACTTTAGTGACTCTAATTTCATAATCTTCTCCCATTTTTTTCTGCAAAATGGTAACAACACTTTCTACAAAAATATTAAAATTCATTTTCCCTCTTTCCCATTCTCTCCGGGACCGGAAAACTATCATACCGTAACCTATTAACATGTAAATGAACAGAACCGGAAATTTCTTACCCTCTGCTTACGCAAAAAAGACAATGGCTGCGCAAGCTTCCATTGTCTTATAGGCTTCTTT
>VSOA01000329.1 GCA_009774585.1 Lachnospiraceae bacterium | reverse complement strand
ATAGCAATAGGGACGTAAGAGAATCTGGTTTACTGGCCATATGACCTTACCGACCTATTTGCTGACTAACACCATTTTTATTAATCCGTCCGGTATATCAGTAAAATCTAACATCTCATACAAGGAATGTGGACCATCCCATTCCTCGGTGCCGGAGTACAAAATGAAGGTTACTACCGGATATAAACGACTCTCTTTTCGAAATCCATATAAATATTCCCCGGCACGGAGTCCCTTATATTTTTTTCTGACTTCCTTACGGATTTTGGTTGCCTGCTTTTCATATTCTCCTACATCGTAAGCCATATTCCGCAGCGGAATAGAGTAATCCATTACTTCCTGACTCTCAATTCCGATAATTGCAAAATTAATTCCAAACGCCGCCTTCCTGACACAATCGCGAATCTTAATTTTCCGATTCATAAATGTATCGTGCAATCGATGAACAAAATTCACACCTCGCAGAAAACCTATCTGCGTATCAAGTTCCTGTAAATCCGTTTTTGTCACTGCCTGTCTGCCCTGACATGCAATTCCATTGATGATATCAGCATAACGTTCATCATCGGAAAAGAATTCTTTCCATTCGATATCCCTTACCATATTTACTTCCTCCCGTGTACCACAGGAGCCATTCGAGAAAACTCCTGCTTCTATAATTTGAAATGAAAAGCATGAATTTTCTGAATTGGTGACTACTATAAAAATATCATTCTTTCAGCCACTAAGAATTGTTCTTATGATAGGGATTTTTCCCTAAGAGTACAAGGCGATATCGAATTATATCGTCCTACGTATAGAAAAATATGCATTGAATAAAGTGTATCACGACTATATTTTTACGTCAACAATATCTTCCCCTATCCCTGCGCATATCTGGTCAGAAACTGCTTCGTTCTCTCCTCGCGCGGATGGTCTATTACCTGCTTCGGGTCTCCCTGCTCCACGATAATACCGTCATCCATGAAAATAAGCTGATCCGACACATCCCTTGCAAAAGCCATCTCGTGCGTAACGATGATCATCGTTGTCTTCCGATCCGCCAGCCCTCTGATAACTTTTAACACCTCTCCGGTCAACTCCGGGTCAAGCGCGGACGTCGGCTCATCAAAACATAGAATATCCGGTTTAAGCGCAAGCGCTCTCGCAATTGCAACCCGTTGCTGCTGTCCGCCTGACAACTGATGGGGATAGTGAGTCATGCGATCCGCAAGGCCCATCCGGTCGAGAAGTTCCACACCATGTTTGTCTATCTGTGCATAAATATCCTTCTTATTCTGTTTAAAATCCGGTCTTTCCTTGGCAAGCAGTTTCTCGGACAACGTCACATTTTCAAGCGCCGTATACTGTGGGAATAAGTTAAACGATTGGAATACCATCCCAAAGTGCAGACGCTTTGTGCGCAGGTCTTTCCCTTGTTCTTTAAGGGGCATCGACGCATCAAAAAGCGTCTCGCCTCTGACACTGATAGATCCTTGATCAGGCGTTTCCAAGAAATTCAGACACCGCAGAAGCGTCGTCTTGCCGGAACCCGAAGAACCAATGATCGCCAGCGCATTACCTTCCTCCAAAGAAAAACTGACATCGTCAAGCACCTTGGTGGAATCAAACTGTTTTCCTATATTTTTCACTTCAAGAATCGCCATGTCTATACCTCACCTAAAATAGTCCAGTCTGCGCTCAATATAATTGAACAGCAGTGTCAGAACGCCGACAAAAATCAGATAAAATACGCCCGTATAGAACAACGGCCATGTCAGACCATTGCTCTTCATAAAGGAATAGCCCGCAAACGTCAATTCATATGCGGCGATAATACGTGCCAGAGAAGTGTCTTTGACTAACGTAATGATTTCGTTAGACATCGGAGGCACTACACGTTTCACCATTTGCAGCAGTGTGACCTGAAAGAAAATCTGTGCCTTGGTCATACCAAGCACTTGTCCTGCCTCGCGCTGCCCTGCCGGAACACCCTCGATTCCTCCTCGAAAAATAACCGAGAAATAACAAGCATAGTTGATACTGAACGCCACAACGGTAGCCGTAATCCGTCCAGCTTCATTACCGCTCCATATATTATGTCCAAGCCACAAACCGGGGCCGTAAAAGATAATGATAAGCTGCAGCATCAGCGGCGTACCGCGGATGATCCACACCAACACCTGTATCAGATAACGCAGCGGCCTGAATTTACTGATGGAACCAAAAGCAAGAATCAAACCGAGTGGCAATGCAAACAGCAGCGTAAAGATAAAAATTTCAAACGTTGTCAGCAGCCCGCCCAACAGTGATTGTGTAACACTCCAAAACATAAATATTTCTCCTTAATCGAAATCTTCTGCCGATTCGGCGTCTATCTGCGTACCGAAACGACAGAAGTCTTCTGTTTTTACTCCGTTGTTACTACTCGGCTTTCGGCTGTTCTACCAGCGCTTCCTGCACACCGTATGTAGTAGCTGTCTCTTTCATGGAACCGTCCGCATAGCTTTCCGAAAAAACGGTATTAATATAGGCAGCCAAGTCAGAACCTTTACGGCAGCCTACACCATATTCTTCCGTAGTCAACTCATCTGTGTGTTTCATGTTCGGGTAACTCGTGCCTTCACCGATCATCGCACCTGCCATAAGTAAGTCAATGATTGCGGCACCTGATGTACCGGCGGCAACTTCCATCAGCGCATCCGCCTGAGAAGCTACCACATTGGTCTGAAACCCTTTGTCATTAGCCGCTGCTTCACCGGCAGAACCTGCTTCTACCGCATATACAAGGTCAGCGCTTTCTGCATCCGCAGTATCAGGAACTACAATTACCTGCGCGTTGTTGCAGTACGGTCTTGTACATTCCATTGCAGATGTTGTTTCCGAAGTAAGCGTCATGCCGTTCCACACCACATCAATGTTCTTGGAATCCAGCTCCATAATCTTGTTATCCCAGTCAATTTCTACAAACTGTGCCTCTACGCCAAGCTTCTTTGCCACAATGCGCGCCATATCCGCATCAAAACCAATCCATTCGCCGGAGTCATCCTTATAATCCATCGGTGCAAAATCCGTGATGCCTACGATCAAAGTACCTTTTCCCTGAATGTAAGCCACATCGCTCTCATCTGAGGTCTGCGCGCTGTCCGCAGACGTCTGTGCCGCGCCATCGGACGCCTTCCCGCATCCTGTCAATACCGTTCCCACTGTCAATGCCAGTGCCATAATAAGTGCAAGTTTTCTTTTCATAATTCTCCTCCTCTTCTGCGCTGCTTTACCACGCATCATTTCTGAAGCGCATAACATATCCTGCGCTTTTCATATAATCAAATACCGTTGTATTTTATCATAGTAGCGAACTAAAGTAAATGGCAATTCTTTCTTTGATGTCAAAATCGTTGCCGACATTTGCACATGTATCATTCATCCGTGTTACGCTGCTTCATAAGCGCACATCTTATAGATTAAGTCAGTAACTCTTTCTCCGTTTCACACAATATCTCAACCAATACCTTAAAATCAAGGTACTGTATGCCCTCTACACCACGGTGAATTTTCTCCGCCATCATGCTGTGGTAATAGATATCCATCGCTTTCTCCAATGAAATATCTTTTAATTCTGATAAGTAAGTAATAATTCTTTCTTCCAAATTCTCTTGGTACGTTCTTTCTAATGTTTCCTCATCCATCTTCTAAACCCCATTATATGATTCAAATACCAACAGCCTATCTATCGTCTTCTGCGTAATAAAAGCTATCTGGTCATAGGCAGGATAAACTTTGATTTCCTTAAGAGCTGTATCTTATACCCATCTCCGAGCCCACGCGACTAAGG
>VSOA01000328.1 GCA_009774585.1 Lachnospiraceae bacterium | reverse complement strand
TTTACCCAAACACCATATTAACCTTTTACCGCACCAATCATAACACCCTTCTCAAAATACTTCTGTACGAACGGATCGACACACAGAATCGGCAGCGTCGATACGATGATAACCGCATATTTGACCTGATCTGCGGAGGACTGCCCGTAACCGCCCTGCACACCGCCGTTTCCACTGGCAAATGCCTGATTTAACAGAAGGATTTCACGCAGTACAATCTGCAACGGTGCATTCTCCTGCTTACTGTTGTAAACAAGGGCATTGAAATAGTCATTCCAGTGGTAAACTGCATAATATAAAATCAGCACGGAGTTGACCGCCTTGGAAAGCGGAATCACCACTTTCATAAAATAGGAAAAATGAGAACAGCCGTCTAAAACCGCCGCCTCATACAAATCCTCCGGAATCGAGTTTTCTATAAATGTTCTGGCAATGATTAAGTTGTATGTATTGACCGCCACGAAGATAATCAGAATCGTCTTGGTTGAAATCAGATGCAGTGCACTGATCGTCATATAGGTCGGTACAAGACCGCCGCTAAAAAACATGGTAAACACGAAATAAAACATTACCTTATTGCGCGCCTTAAATCCTCTTCTGGACAACGCATAAGCCGCCGGCATGGTCACTACCATATTGAGCACCGTGCCTGCCACCACGTAAATCAGTGTGTTCAGATACCCTCGCCAGATTCTGCTGTCCTCAATAATCTGCTGGTAACCGTAGAAACGAATATCCTTAGGCAAAAATGTCACTTTACCAAGATTCACCAGATTGGAATTACTGATGGACGCAATGACGATGAACCACAACGGATACAATATAATCAGAAAAATCACGATACTCAGCAAAAGAACAATTATGCCAAAAATACTGTCCGCAGCGCTTACTTTTCTTCGAGCCGTTTTCTCCATAATAATCCCTCCTTACATCAATCCCGTTCCGGTGGAACGTTTGGAAATCCAGTTCGTTATCACAAGGAAGACGAAATTGACAAGCGTGTTAAATAAACCTACCGCTGCACCAAAAGAAAACTGTGAGGATTTGACACCCACAGAATAAACGTAGGTCGAAATAACCTGAGAAATACCGAGATTCAAGCTGTTCTGCATCAGATATACTTTGTCAAAGCCGACATTTAAAATATTACCCATATTCATGATGAGCAGAATCATGATCGTCGGAACAATCGCCGGGAAATCAATATGTATCATCGTCTGCCAGCGGTTCGCCCCATCAATCTTACATGCATCGTAGAGCTGTGTATCCACAGAGGACAGCGCCGCAATATAGATGATACTATTCCAGCCCATCGCCTGCCAGACACCGGTCAGCACGTACAGCGGAACAAAAGCCAATTCCTTACCGAGAATATTCGTATCCGCCGCCACCAGATGAATCGCCTTTAAGAAATTACCCACGACACCGCTGCCATTCATAAACATAACATTAATCATGGACACCATAACCACCGTTGAAATAAAATAGGGAATGTACACAGTCGTCTGCACTGTCTTTTTCCACTTCTTATTCCGAAGCTGGTTGATGATCATGGCAAGGATAATCGGCGCCGGAAATCCCACGACGATACTCCAGAACGAAATCGTAAAGGTGTTCTTCAAAGTAGTGAAGAACATCGGACTCTCAAAATACTGTTTGAAATACTTCAGTCCAACCCACTTACCTCCCGTGATACCGCTCTGAAAACTGTATTCGCGGAATGCAAGCTGAATGCCGTACATCGGCACATAACAGAATATTAATATATATAACATGGCCGGCAAAAGCATCAGCCAGAGCTGCCAGTTGTGTTCCCAATATTTCTTCGTACGAAATCCCAGACTCTTATTTACCGCAGCTGTTTGATTCTTACTACCCATACTTGGTTCTCCCTTCTCTTAATGGAATAATTATGTATGTATCAAACCATATGATTTACAGCAGAAGTGATACAGCATAGAAGAAAACGGAGAGACACCGTATATGCATCTCTCCGCCATCCTATCCGCTTTTTAGGAATTACTGTACACTCTTCAGATATTCATCAAATGCTTTCTGACGAATCTCAAGAATCTGCGGAAGTCCTGCGCTCTCAACGCTCGCCACATAGGAATCCCAAGTGGAATCAATATCCTGTTCTCCTGTCATCCACAATGACCACTGATTATCAATAATGTTATTGATATTCGCCTGTGTCAGAGCCATCGTATTACGGTCTTCTTCCGTATACTTCATGAACATCTGAGGATATGTATCGGATGTGCTCGCCTTCGCGATAACATCATTGTATGTTTCCCTTTCTTCCAGTGCAAAAGTCATATCCTGCGCCATCTCGATTTCACTTGCTCTTCTGATATACATCGGTCCGTTATCCGCAAACGTGCTGGTCCATTTCCATGTACCTGCATCGGTATTCGGATCGAGAGGATCAAGTACTTTATAACTGTTATCACCCGTCACTTCGATACATCCGTCCGTCACACCGCCGAAAAGGGATTCTACAGAATGCGTCTGATCATAAAAACGGTCGATAAATCTCATCGCCGCTTCCGGATTGGAGCAGTTCGCGCTGATGCACGCTCTGTTGCTGGACATATTCAGTCCCGTATAATCGTCTCTCCATCTCGTATCGTATGTACCCGGCTCGCAGTCGATATCATACTCAAGCGCCGGAACAGGTTTATACTGGCTGTACAGTTCAGGACCAAATTTATCGGTTTCTTCCCATCCGAATACACATCCTACAACTGCCTCACCCGCCTCGTTGCCTCTTGACAGAGACTGGAATGCGGAATAGTCGTTCGTCAGAGCATTCTCATTAATCAGACCATTGGAATACAAATCAGCCATATATTTCATGAAAAGTTTGTATCTTTCATCAACCGCATAGCACTTAATCTGGTTATCTTCTGCGAAATAAGCATCCGTACCCCAGTTGGTAAGCTGGATACCGAGAGAACCAAGCAGATTCGTCAGGGAATATGCGCTGTTGAACCATGCGTTATTACCGCCGTATGCATTATAATCAAGCGGAATCTCATCATTCGGGTCACCGTTGCCGTTAGCGTCCTGTTCTTTAAATGCCAGCAACACATCCTTAAACTCCGTGTAAGTCGTAGGCATCTCAAGACCGAGATTGTCAAGCCAGTTCTGGTTGATAAACATAACCGTATTGGTGGAGGGCCATTTTCCTTGGAATTTCGGCGTTCCGAAAATCTTACCTTCCATCGTAGTCGCCAACACCTTGGTATCCGGCTCTTCCTCAAACATTGTCAAAATGTTCGGTGTGAGTTCCTCGGTCAGATAAGGTGTCATATCTAAGAACAAACCGTTATATTTCGTATAATCTTCATCAAGTGTCGCATTAAACAGGATATCCGGAATATCGCCTGCCGCAAATCTGGTGGATTTTACTGTTTCCCAGTCCGCTCTGATCACTTCCCACTCAATCTCTACATTTGCTTCCGCTTCCATCTCAGCAAGCCATTGCATTTCTTCCACATCTTTTGTCAGAGGATGTGCAATGAACAGCGCTTTCAGTTTTACCGTTTCTCCTGACTCCGCTGATGCGGAATCACCCGATGCCGCTTGGGAATCATTCGTTGCTTCCGTGCTGTCGCTTCCACCGGATGTATCGGTAGACGCTGCTCCGCTGTCTGTCGGCTGTCCGGAACCGCCGCCGCATCCGGCGAGCATGGATGCCACCATCGTTACAGAAAGTAACATTGCTAATACTCTCTTTTTCATAAAAATCTCCATTCCGCCGCCTTTGGCTGGCGGCACAAATAGCAATGAAAGTATTTCAACTCTCCACGTTG
>VSOA01000327.1 GCA_009774585.1 Lachnospiraceae bacterium | reverse complement strand
TAATCACTCTCCGCCGCTTCCTCTTCTCCTTCCCCGGCTGTCATGCCGTAAAGAAACACCGGATACTCCGCAAGTAACCACCGTTCATATATATCGCTCGTTATTTTATCCTCCGCACCCTGATGAATCATGCGGACAGCCGGAAGATAGGTCACCATGGTCATATCCTGTACCCAGCTTAAGAGCACACTTTCCCCTCTCTCCTCTTCCTTGCCGGTCTCCACCATCTCCAGCAGGATGAAGGCCACAGATATTATAACAAGCGCTATTATACTTATTTTCAACAATTTCTTTTTCATGTCCATACTAATTATATATATGCGGTACGGACATAACTTCATACCTTGGCAGTACCCGATTTAAGTTTCTTCCGGACAAGTGAGCGCTTTGTTGATTCCGTCACACAAAATATGACTGATCTGCTGTATCTGCTGATCGACATCCTTTGTCGTGACATACATATTATTCAGTTCTTTGAGCGTGACCGGCCGCTCGCCCATGGCATCTCCCACAATGGTAGCCGCATCGACTACCGTCGGAACTCCCAGCGCCAGCACCGGAACATTCAGACTTTCCTGCGTGATGGCATTGCGGTGATTACCTACCCCCGATCCGGGATGGATTCCTGTATTGGTAATCTGTATGGTACGGTTCAGCCTTTTGGTGGAACGTGCCGCCAGAGCGTCAATCACAATTACCAGATCCGGCTTCGTTTCACTTATTACGCCCTTGATAATTTCTGCAGATTCCATTCCCGTCTTAGCCATGACCCCGGGAACCAGACTGCTGACCTGATGCATTTTGGAGCGGTTATACGCAACCTTACCGTATTCACGCACGATATGTCTGTTGATAAACAGATTATCCACCACATTGGGACCAAGTGAATCCGCAGTCACTTCACGATTTCCCAGCCCAACTACCATAATGGACTGTTCTTTATCCGGTTCCGGCAGAATCGCCCGAATCTCTCTTGCCAGAATCTCTGATATTTCCTGATGGTAATCTTCCTCCGGTTCCGTCATCGCAGGGGCTTCCAGCGTGATATATATTCCCATCGGTTTCCCCAGCATCTTGGCCCCGTTCTTTGTCTCCACGACCACTTTGGTGATGTGCACATCACATTCCTCGTCATAGTCTTCCTCCACTATGACGCCGCGCAGCCCCTCCGCTTTATCCTCGATACTTTCTCTGGCTTCCAGCGCCAAGTCCGTCCTAACTGCCTGCCAGCTATCCATTCCATATTCCTCATTTCCCGCATTTTATCTTACTATATGCGTATATTTATAGGTTAGTTACTTTTTTATCTTTTCGCTGCATGCAACTTCCTTTTCTATTTTTTGCAAAAATAAACAAAATATGTATTGACATCATGATTCTCATAAACTACAATAATATGCGTGTGTTTCCATTAAAACGTCCGTGTCCGGCTTTAATGAGACACGTCCAAATAAAGACAAAATAAAACGAATCGGAGGTGTGATCATGGCTAATATTAAATCTGCAAAGAAAAGAATCTTAGTGAACAAGACAAAGGCTGACAGAAACAAATCAATCAAGTCCGGCGTCAAGACAGCAGTCAAGAAAGTATATGCTGCGATTGAAGCTAACGATAAGGAAGCTGCTAAGACAGCACTTACTGCTGCTACATCCGCGCTTGACAAAGCTACTAAGAAGGGAGTATACCACAAGAATACTTCTGCAAGAAAAGTATCTCGTCTCTCCCTTGCCGTAAACAAAATGGCATAACATTTGATATGATTAAACATGCGCTGCAAAGCGCACATTAAAAAACACTTCCTACCGTCATGGGAAGTGTTTTTTGATGTGATAAGAAATTGCGATAGTGTGAAACCTGAATCGCCGCCGGGCGATGATTTGTTATCTGCTGTGGCCGCCGCCGCCATGGCTGCCGCCACCGCCTCCTCCGCCGCCGCTGTGACCGCCTCCGCCGCCACCGCTGCTCGACTCAATCTTACGCGTCACCACTGATTTACGCAGGAACCTGTCTTCTCTGACCCGAAACTGCGGTTCTAAGCCATTCACATACGTAATTGCCGTCGTAGTTTTAGCACCTCTTCTGGCCTTCCTGTTGCATAGCATAAAAATAGCCGCCGCTATGATTCCTATCACCCACGGAACAATTCCCGATACATACATATTAAACACCTGCATACCTGTCATATCATGATAGAAGTTATTGACATATGTTTTGTATGCCTTATAGGGATTATGCTCCACATAGCGGTACACATTGTCCAGAATATGGTCAATCTCGACATAACCATATGCATCCTTTACTTTACCTGTCGTACAGAACCATGTATAGATTCTCCCGTCATCTTCCCGATACCAGTTGTCAATCAGCAGTACGCCGTCACCGTTCGGTTTGTCATAACCGAAATTATGGTCCTCATAGAACTCTTCCGCATAAACTCTCACAAATTCGTCATAATCGACATACGGCTCAATCTCTCTGGCATATTCTTTCAGAGACTCGTTCAAAGTAATCAATACGATATCGCAGCCCGTCTGCTTCTCCCTCTTTGCAATCAGCTTACGCAGCTTGTCTTCTTCCTTGTCCGTCAGAACGTCCCCATAGTCGAATACGCGTTCATCAGTAGTGCATTCCTTATTCGTTCTCTGATAATTTGCCATCTTAGAGACAATCCAATGCCCACCCGTCAGCAGACCATAGATGCATATCATGGCACCTAGCGCTATGTAAAGCCATTTTAAATAATGAAAATATTCTCTCAACGTCTTATTCCCCTCTTATAAGATTTCCAATGCCCTGATTGCCAAAGAACAGATTGCTGTCACAATTGCAAATACCGATGCGCTGTATCCAATCACTTTTCCCATGGAAACGGGTGTTGTACCGATTACCTTGCCCGTCTGCCCGTTCACATGGAATTGATAGGTTTTGCCCTTGTAACGATACAGATACTGCCAGACTGGCATCAGCGCATAATTCACTTTATTCCGCTGTAAATTCAAATCCTTACGCCAAGGCTTAACCGTATTGTACCCTTGTACGGACTGCCGCATCAATTCCTCGGAAAAGTTACGCGCCTTTGCCTGCGCTCTTCCCTCTAACTCAGGCGCACCCTGATTATAGACTTCTCCGTAAAAACCCGACATATATTTCGCATCGAAATCTTTCAGCAGATCATAACCGTACGGCTCCATCAAATCCATAATGCTGTCGTCCATTGCATAGGAAGCGTCTACGGGTATCTTATCAAAGTCCACATCCATCTTACGGATTACCTCATAATAAGAAGTCTCAACATACTCCGTGTTCCCGCTGGTCCATCTTCTGACTTTGGTCCCTTCACCGGCAAAATCATAAAACGCATTATAGTCATAAAGCCAGAACGGTACATAGATCCCCACCATTTTCTCCAAGCTCTTGGCGGACATAAAATCCGCAGGCGTAAACATACGATGCTTAAACTCTGCCTCCATCGCCCCCACCGCCAAATCCTTGTTCACTTTAAACGGAAGAATCATATGCGGTTCGTAGACTCCTTCTACCCGCTCGTTAAATATGAGATAACACCCGCAATGTTCACACCTGCTCGCCGAAGTATAGTCCTGTACCTGAATCGGCGCTCCACAGTTCGCGCACTGCGTAAGCGAACCGCCCTGCAGCAGATCCTCGCTGTCTTCTCCCTCGCAATGCGGGCAATACATTTTTCTCCTACCCGGCTCATACACTACATTACCGCCGCAATTCCTGCATTTAAATAACATATCCTTCTCCCCTCACGGTCTTCATAATGTCACCGACAATTCTTTTCATATTTTATCAGAAATATCATCAAAATGACAG
>VSOA01000326.1 GCA_009774585.1 Lachnospiraceae bacterium | reverse complement strand
GTACCACCTTTTGTTTGATACTTACATTTTATCATACATTATCTGAAAATACTTGAATTAATCAGTGTTTCCCTAGATATCTTTATACTAATCACTCTGTAACAACCTCTAAATACCCGACCATCTTCGTCATATCAAACTCCGGCAGCACACCCTGATTCGGTTCATAATATTGCCCTTCAAATCCCACAAGATAGTGGCTGTATCTTCCCATCTTCTCCATAATGATACAGCAGCGCGGCAATTCTACAGGCTTACCTAGCGTATATATAATCTTGTCCGCATGACGGATTCCGAGATATTCCAGCGTAGCAATCATTTTGCTCATATTTGCCTGCCACTCACGGCACTTCATTATATCGCACATCTCATCCAATGTAGTTCCGGCAATCATAGCAACGCAAGCCTGTCCACATAACCCGTCCCATGGCTGGGTTACCAAATCAATACTGTCAATCTTACGAATCGGATGCTCTGTACTGTAAGGGCTGTTGCTGCTCATACTTACCATATTTCCAACTATTTCAATGGAAATTAAATACTTCTTTCCCAGTTCCACCTTAGATAAGGTGTCCTGATTCACGGGAATATCATAATAGCCCTGCCCTTTCGGAACAAGGTCGCAGATAAAACACACGTCATCAAAACACACTCTGACCGGTGCATCTCCCACTTTCTCACATACTTCCCATACATTAAACGGTACAGCTATTGTATTCTCATTCTCCCGGAATTCTACCGTACCTTCAAATTCATATTTCATAGATAACCCGCCTTTCTTATCATAGTAGTCTTATTGTACCAATTCAATAAATGCCACCGCGTAAACCATTGTGCAAGAATTACATAGTAATTCTTGTGATGCAAGCCGCCGGGCTTGCATCTATTGTAGCATATACAAGGATTCAAAGGCAACCTTTGAAGGCGCACTTCCCACAATCTTCTTAAACCGTCTGGCAAACGTTGAATAATCTGAAAACCCGCACTCGTAACACGCCTTAGACGCGGGCATTCCGGACAGAATCATTCTCTTCGCCGCCTGAATCCTCTTCTCATTAATATACTGATGAATCGAATAACCCGTAGCTTCCTTAAACTGACGCATCAGATAGTATTTGCTCAGATAGCAATGTTTTGCCAGCACGTCCACACTGATTTCCTCTGACAAATGCCCTTGGATATAAGTAATCACATCTATAATTTTCTCATGATATGCCGCGGTAGCAATATATGCTTTCGGCTGCCCAATCGCAGTCCTGTTAAACAGCACCATAAACTCTATGAATGCGCTCTTAAGAAGCATATCGTTCATATACGCTTCCCGCTGTGCTTCGATCTGCTCCATACGCAGCAGACAACCGACAAGTTCCTCATAGCTCTCCGGCGAGAAATGAACCACCCGGCTCTGCTGTCTGTCCGCTTCCTCAAAACAATATTTCAGACTGTCGCCTTTCTCATTGCTTCCTGCCAGAAAATCTTCGGACAGATAGATAATATATCTCTCATAAGGAACTGTTTCGTCAATCTCCGGTTTATGGATAACATTTGCGCCTACAAGAACGAAATCATATGGTTTCAAATGATAGGTTTTTCCTTCCACCTTATAATCCACTCTGCCGTCAACAAAATAAATAATTTTGTAAAAATCATGATAATGAAAATCAAACCGCTGTTCTTTGCAGTCGCGCAAATGAAATATTCTGTACGGTTCCGTCAGATAACCTGTCTTTTCATATTGCTCAGACTCTCCGATACGGCTGTCCTTATTGTCCTCCATCAGACCAATCTCCAAAACTGATATTTAAATCTACATTCACATCAATCCCGTCAACTTTACCTTCGTCCGTATACTGCCACACTTTAAAATCATACGGATAGTAAACCTGTTCATCATAGAGCGCAAACCACTTCTCATACTCTTCAAGCTGCTCTAAATCCAATAGCAGCATAAAAGTCTTCAGATTGCCGTAAATCATTGGCGTATATCCCGCATTCTTAATCATTTCACAGAATGCAATACAATACTCGGTCCGTTCCTCTTTCGTCAGTTCTTTCGTCCTTGCATCCGAGTTGTTGACGGCTTCAACGTCAATCACCACCGGATAAGTTACCTTATACGGTTCTATCGTATCAAGCACATACTGCGCTTCCTCTTCCGCCTCTTCCACACTGGTTGCCTGCGTAAAGAAATAGACGCCCACGTCAATATCGTTCTGCCGTGCACCTTTGATATTATCCTCGAAGGTCTCGTCTTCCATAATCTCGCCTTCGGAATAACCTCTGATACCGAGCCGGATAAAGGCATATTCCACATCATCGTCCGCCACTTTCTCCCAATCAATCTCACCCTGATATTTGGACACGTCTATGCCTTTATGCGCGATATTTTCCCCGTTTTCATAATAATTCATAATCTGTTCGCCATCTAAAACGAAATTCGCCGGCTCATATGTATGATGTTTTAAACTATCTAAAATTGGGAAAAAATGAAACTCGCCCGCATCCGCCACAATAATTTCATCCGGATAAAAATATCGCAGCATCGCGGTCGTTCCATCACCCGACAGCATGAGTTCTTTGAGCTTGTTCAAGAATTCGCTGCTCACTTCTTCACTTGTCTGACTAACCGCCTCCTCTTTGGCAAGCGCAAGCATCGCATCCACTTCGCCCTGTGTATATGTAACGGTTTCATCCATACGGATTGCTTCCAGTTCGTTCATAACAACCGTATTTTCCATCTGTACCGAACGATACTTAAACACCATCATCAGACAGATTGTAATGGCGGATAATGTTACGATGCACAATATAATTGAGCCGAACAGTATCCCGTTTTCGTTTCTCCTGCGTTTCTTCTTATGTCTCTTAGTTTGATAATTATTTTCCCGCATAGATTCTCCTTATATTTATTTCGCGTTTTTATCTGTTATCTTCTGTCACCGCTATATCCGTTCACTGAAATAACTCTTATAGCCTTCCCCAAAAATCTCCGAAGCGCTCGTGATAATCATGAAAGAATCCGCATCTTCATCCCGGACAATACTCTCCACGCGCGGAAATACCGTTTTCTTCATCGCACACATGATGACCTGTTTATCATTTCCGCTATAGGCTCCCCGTCCGCTTATCAGCGTCATTCCAATATCTAATTCTTCCAAGATTCTCGCCTTAATCTGTTCCGGTTTATCACTGATAATATATAAAAGTTTCGCCTCATCTCTTCCGTAAAGTACCACATCCATCGTAACGGAAGAACAACCTACCGCTATCGCCGCATAAAGCGCTGCATCAATATCTCTGAAGACAATCCCCGATAATGTCACAACAACCGCATCCGCAATAAAGAACAGCTTTCCGGTCTTTAAGTGCGGCAGCTTCAATCGCAGCGCTTTGACTACAATATCCATGCCTCCGGTTGTCGCGCCTGTCTTAAATATAATGCCGATAGACGCTGCAGACAGAGTCCCTCCTGCAATCGCTGCCAACAGTCTATCATAGGTTGCCGCCGGAAAGGAAGTCAAAATATTGGTAAATGCGGAAATGAGCACCGTGGTATAAATTGTCGAAACTGTCAGTCCTATTCCGAATTTCCATATGGCAAAAATGAGAATCGGTATATTCAAAAGCAGTATTAACGTACCTGTACTGACCGGTATCAATCTGTTTGCCAAGATTGCTATCCCCGTCACTCCGCCGGGCGCCATGTTGTTCGGATCGATAAACAGACTGATTCCCACAGCATTGACGAAAGCAGCCGCTGTTATAATAATATATTTCTTTAGCCATTCTGTCTTGCTTTTTTTTAAAAATTTTTTATTTTTCTTCTCTTTTTTTACTTTCATACACTCTATTCC
>VSOA01000325.1 GCA_009774585.1 Lachnospiraceae bacterium | reverse complement strand
AAGGTAGAGTTGCCCGACTAAAGCCCGACCCGTCCGGCAGTCAGCCGGACAGGGAACGGCAAAATTTTTTACACTTCATTTACTTCTTTATCTCACATGAGTAAATGCTGGCGGTAATGGTAATATTCCGGCGAGATATCAGGACCGTTACCAGAATGGTTCATACGAAGTGATACTTGTATTTTGCGATACGGAAAAGAAACCTTATGAGCAATACGAGGATATCAAGCGAAAAATTAATGAGTTTCATGGTACTCTGGGAGCAGCAGATGAAGCGGCTATATTTGCGAATCCGTGTACCATGCAGATTATAGCGAAGCATTGGACCGATGAAAATTTAAAATCTCCGGCAAAGGCTGTTAATGCTCCATTGGTTAGAAAGTATACCGGGGTAGAAAATTATAAAGGGAGAGCAGATCAGATTAAAGAGGTTATGAAGTATGTTATTGTAGAAAATTATGCAGATATGTGCCAGCGGGTAGAAGCATTGGATTCAAATGATTCTGTTGCCGGAAGTAGTAATTTTGACAAATTTATAAAATTGTTTGAAAGTGATGACAGTGGATGGATTGATGAAATTAACACGAATGTAGAATTTTATGTGTAATGCTTATGATGGAATTACATAAACGAGGAGGGGCAATAATGTCAAAAGAAAATCCGGGAGTAATATTTGACGCATCCAACAGTTGGAACGGATATAACCATCAGGGGAAATTAGCTATTTTGTTTGCAATAAAGCAGATTCTTGATATATATGACAACACTCTTTCTATAGATGCCAATAAAAGAGTGTTAGAAGAGTACTTTATTGAAATAGAGTATGTGGAAGACTTTTCTATTGGAAGACATTTGAATAATGTGGACGAGTACTATTATGTACATCAGGTGAAGAATCACACGACAAGAAATGCATCGGATTATGATAGTGCATTACTAGGACTTGCATATCATGTGGAAGCCATGCCTACACTTAGAAATGCCTATTTACATGCAACCACCGAAATTGATTTTAAAGGTAAAACTGTACAGGATTATATTAAACAGTTGATTTCTTCACCAGTAGAGCTGAAAAATATTTTATTAAGAATAGACGAAGCACGCCGTGATGGGAACAAAAAACAAGAATTGTATGCTAAACATAATGGACGCCCAGAGAATTTTATAAGTAAACTTAAAAAGGCACTTATAGAGGCGGATAGTTCACAAGAGAAATTAACGGCGGAAAATATAGATACAGCGTTAGATGCATTAGAAGGGGAAACGAATAAGCAGATTGCGGTTATAAGTTCCTTGTCACAAGATAAAATTGATAAGATAAGCTTATATCAATATCAATTAGCTGGTATCCCCCAATCGTATTGTGAAGTAGAGCGAATTGCAGAACTTATAAAAGAGGAAATTAGAAATAGTATACAGCATCTTGGATTGTCACCGTTATGGCTTAGTCAACGATATTTGGATCAGAGATATTTATTTCTGCTTGGGAAACTTGACGAACACATTATTGAGAGAGATTTAAATTACCCATTGTATAAATCGGGAGATTTGGATAGAAAAATTAATTTGAGTCTTGTTTATGACTGGCTCACATGTAATGATATTGAAACTGCAGATGAATATTTCTATCAATTTAAATTGAAAGAAATATTTGCATCCATCTCAAATAGATTTTGTGGAAGATGTTCCATAAGTAAATGTGATACATGTCTCATGACTTCTGCAATTAATAAAATCGGACAGATGTCATTTGACGAAATGAAACAGTTTCTTAGCCTTACAAGCCCTAACAATGGTAAAGAACTTTCGGTTGCGACAATTTCGAACTACATGAATAGAAGCTATATTGCGAATCCATTTCTGACTGGCATTAGAGATATCTCGAGACCATTCGAAGCGGACAAACATGCCATTACCTACATTGACAAGGAAACAGTGCAATATATATTGACAACGATTGTGCTGGATGAATTATTAGAGGATACTCCCAGTATATGTTCTGATATAGTAAGCAATAAAGCTTTGTATGAACTACTCATGGATTATGATTGTTTTATCAGTAGAAATGTAAATTGTCCGTCCGTTCTTAACGAAGCCATGAAAATAGGAAAAAAATTTATTGAGAACAATGATTCAGAAAGGCAAAAATCTGAGCATATTGCTCACTTGAAGGATGTTAGTATAATCACATTAACTGATTTTATGACAAAGATTTGAAGAAAGGAAGAAGTTTATGAATCTAATATTTGAAGTCTTTAAAGAATTGAATTATGTTTTTGCAGATGAGTTTGTTGTTGAATATAAAATTGATAAAAGCAATATCATGCAAGTTACTGTTAATGTATTGATATTAAAGGAAAATGATAGCCAAGTTTTTTTGCTGGTCAATTGTGATAATAGGGCACTGCAAGTTTATGTTGAAGGGAGCTTAATAAAAGAGATAGCGTTTCAATTCAGAAAAAAAGAGTACCACAGAGCAGAAATGGATAGAAACACTTCTTTACTTATAATAAGTAAGCAAGATGTTGATGAAGCATTAGATACTTCTTCAAAAGTAAAAATAGAAGATGATCCTTATTATTTTAAAAAATATGTTTTTTCATATAATGAAGTGGGACTAGAAAATGCCATAGCGTGGATTAAAGAGAATAATGGTAAAGATACACTTGTTGCTTTGATTCAGGTATATGTCACGGATACGGAGAAATTTGCTAAATATAAAGAGAACTGTGTAAATGAGCCGATTTATTCATTTTTTATTGAACTAGTTACAAAAATTGATTGTTTTCCAATAAGGATTGCGGAGACAAAAAATATAAAGTCGATAGATTATTTTTTAGAGCAGGAAATAGATAAAGCGAGAACCAGATCAAAGAAACCGGTGAATATAGAACAAATAAAAATCACAGAATTTGTTAAAAAGGATATTGACTACTCAGATATGGAAGCAGTTTGTAAATGCTGGAATGAGTTAACAGAGGCGGAAAGTGGGGATACAAAATGATTATCATTAAACGATTATATCTTGAAAATTATAAGTTGTTTTCACAGAAGGAAATTGATTTTAGTCCAGCGCTTTTATCGGTGTTTGATGGACCAAATGGTTATGGGAAGACAAGTATATTTGATGCTGTTGAACTTTTAATAACCGGGAATATTAGTAGAGTGAAAGAATGTCAATCAGTTAATGGGAGTTCCGGATATGAGACAATCTTTTTTGCGAAAAATAGCGATAAGGATGTAGTATTGAAAGCAGAATTTGTGGATAAGGAAGCAGATGAAGTATTTACTATAGGGGCAAAAGCTATATCTGCTAATTTAAAAGGAAAGTTGGCAAATCCAAAAAGCATTTATGACAATATTGACTATTATTTGTTGCCTTCATATGAAATTTCAATTGAGGCATGGACAGAATATGTCCTTGGCAAAGATCAGGTTGATGAATTACGAAGGAACAGATTCGGAAGACAGAATCTTGAACAATTTACTTTATTTCATTATATACGACAAGAAGACCGATTGGCATATTTTAAACAGAATGAGTCATCTAGATCATCAACTATTGAGAATCTTTTAGGCGTAGATGAGGAGAGGAAAAAACAAAAAGAAATACAAGCAAAATATAAGGCAGTAGACAAACTTATTAAGCAAGTTGAATCGGAAATCAGTAAAAAGAAAGATACATTGATTGAGCCTGTTCAACAAGTGGAAAAAGATACGGAGTATAAGCAGCTACTTGAAAGCATACGACCATGGGATCAGGAGCATATTGCATTTTCAAGTACCAATGCAGAACAATTGTTGGTGCAATATAATAAGGAACTGGAAGAAATAGAAAACTATATCAAATACAAAGATAATCATGTTG
>VSOA01000324.1 GCA_009774585.1 Lachnospiraceae bacterium | reverse complement strand
GGAGTAATCCGCAATGACAGACTATGATAGTAGAAGGACAGGGAATGGGCTTTTGGACACGGGTTCGACTCCCGTCTGGTCCACTTTGAAAATTAGCCGCAAACAGAAAGATTTTCCGGTAAAATCAATTGTTTGCGGCTGTCTTATGCTATAATAGCACTTTTTTTATCTCTCTTTTCGGAAAAGTGTTCCTACTGCATAAAATTTGAAGCATAATGTATATTTATGGGTTAAAACAATTTCTTAACAACTATATCTGCACATTCATCTGCACTGAACAAACATGTATCTACCCGCAACGTATATTCTATATTTTTTCCCATATCTGAATTGAGCTTCGCAGTATGGTACATCATAATGATAACTTCGCTAAGATATTTCCAATAGTTTTTAAATCAATATTTATCCCCGATCATCTCCTGAAATAAATCATTGGCAACAACGTAAAAGAATATGTCATCACGCTTCTGAAGGGCTTCGACTATCGATGTCTTCCCAGCGCTCGTTACTCCGTTCAAAAAAATAATACGTCCTTTATCCACTTTATCACCTCAAAAAATCTGATTTATGTATTTGATTATAAAATATTTGTCTGTCATCCGCAATGCATATGGATTGCCTCTTTTTCATTGGGTACACAATTCCGAAAAGAGAGTTTTATATTTTGATCATTCATAATGAAAGTTCTTTTCATAGTAATTATTTTTTTGTTATAAGTGAAAGATTACATCTACCTAAATATATAAATGCATGATAAAATTAGTATAAAACGAAAGGAATAAACGGAGGATGACAATATGAGCACAAAACAGACAAACAATATTAATAATAAAAATGGAAACGTAAATATTGACCAAAGTACAACTACAACCACAACTATAACTAATAATAATATCAGAACAAAAGTTAGAGATAGGTATGCTATTAAAATTGCTATAAATATATCAATAGTTATGATTATTGCTTTGGTTATAATCTTTGGACTTAACGCATTTTTAAATACTAATGAAAAGAAAATTATTGGTACATGGCAAATAAATGAACAGCCACAAATACTTATTACTTTCGGGAATGATGGTGTATTCTCAATGAGTGGAGATGGAGATTATTTAGATGGTAATTATACATTTTTGACTGATAATACAGTACAAGCACATATGAATTATATGTGGGCGGATTTCGTAATATCTGGAGATATATCAATTAGTGGCAGTAAAATGACAATAAGTAATATGAGCGATCCTGATGACATATTTGGCGCTAATGGTGCAACAATAACATTGAGCAAAACCAAATAGTTATATATAAAGATATGAACAAGCAAAAGCTATTATTTCGTAACCTACACAACCTATGTCCAACACCAGAATCTAGGATAGAATTATCTTAAGGAACAGGTATACCACTCACGAAAATTAACAACTGGCTTGATCACAATAATAAATCAGTACCATAAACTGATGAATTGGTATTGAGTGCTAAGGATTTTGGATGTAGTGGATTGTTTACTGAATCTGAGAGTTAGGAGAGGGTGTGGAGTTATATAAAGATAGGTTAGTAGTTACTTAAGGGGCGGATGCCGGATTTCGGTTTCCACCCCTTATCTTTGATTATAGAGCCTTTAAATTTTATTAATTTATGTTATCGAAGAATTTTTACGATTGTAACATAACCTCCGAAATTATGTACATTTGATTTCCATGTTAGTATTCCCGTAGATGCATCATAAGACTGTTCAAAAGTATAGTTTTCAAAATTACCTACGCCAATAGAATTTCCATATTTTCCGCTATGCTGAATGATGTATGCCACATAACAGTCAGTACCAACATCAATGCTTCCGCCAGTTCCAATTATGCTTGCATTCATAGTGGCAATCTCCGGCTCACCCAATTTTTTTAATACTGTATCGGCACCATCCTTATATACAATATATGGTTTCCCATCGTCGCCAATATTAATGGAGACGATACGTCCGCCATCCGTAAATTCGTCAAAGCGTTCATGTGCTCTGTGCGCCATTGAAGAAGAAGCACAAATATTTTCATCATCAAGAGAGAAATCAGAAGTGATTCCGTTTATGTTGCCAATCTTTTCTTCCGCGGTTTTACCGTCGTCAAATTCCACGTCAGACGCTTTCGTCCAATAAGACAAACGCTGCCATAATTTAGCCGCCTGATCGATCAGTCTTCGTTTCACACGTCCAGTTACGATTACTTCATTAACTATTGCCAATTTTGAAGTCTCCTTTCATAAAGAAAGAGTGCCCGGAATGGTATCTGGACACTCAAAGAATATTGTGTTAAATTTTTAATTTATATATGATAGAAAATTACAATAATGCAAATTATTTAGAGAGAATGCTTTTATATCCAGAACATACCTTCTTCAATATCAGGTTCATTCCCGGCAGCAGATTCATCTGCATCACAATACACAAATTGTTTCTCTATGGGCGGTTTCGTGAGCAGATGATTCTGAAGATTATATATACGGTTTTCTATTGCATTGAAAAAGTCGGCAAAGTACCCGTAGACGTTTTGCTGTTGACTTATGTATTTACCTGCCTCCGTATAGTTTCCCTGATTTATCAATTCATCGTAGGTATTGATGATATCTGTTTTTTCCAAATTATTATCTTGGAAAAATATCATCTGGTCAATCCCGTCCGGATAATGGGATGTAACATTGCATAGCATTAACGAATCACACTCCTATCCATATGTCGCCCTCTTCACAATAATCGGGTTCTTCATCATCAAAATATATTTGCTGCTGTATTTTCAGTGCATATTTTTGAGCATTATAGATTTCTTCTTCCCATGTCCTGAAAGTGACTGCGTCGATAACATATTGGGCAAGAATATCTTTATTGGCGTCGATTATGCGTGAAGCCTGATTGTAAAGACCTTGTGCGCGAAGAGCGTTGATTTGATTGATAATGGGCGCGATATTGTCATCTATGTTTTTAAAGTTGTGTTTTGTAATTTTCTGATGCGGAAAATTACTGAATTCTGTTTCGTATTGTGACATGGTTAAGCTCCTTTATTAATTGATAACCAATTCTCTGTTGTTACTCTCCACAGCTTCGGTACATCCTTAATTGTCATGCTTCCGTTTTTGATTTTTAAACCATAAAATCTTCCCATTATGCAATTCCTCCTTCGTCTGCAAGTTCACTTACCGCCGCGCCAAGATCGCTGACTGCACCGTCCAATACTTCCTGACCACTTTCAAGTTGTTCAACACGTTCTCTTAACAGTTCAACTGCAGTCTTTTTTCGCAGGTGAAAGCTTGTCAGAATTGTTTCGTTTGACTGGACTGTTGAGGTCTCGTTGTCAAGAAGAATATTTTCGTATACTCCGATTACGGTTCCATCCTCGTTTTGAATCTGAATTAATTTCAGATTGTCTTCCGTAAGCAGATTCCATGTCGATACCATTTCTTCTTTTGTTGCGGATATTACAGTCATGTCCGAAAGTGAAGATCCTGATTCAATTTCAATAGATGTTTGATTGCTTAAGACTAATTTATTTTTCATAATTAATTCTAACCTTCTTTCCTGTTAATCAAAAGAAAATGATGAGATATATGCATTTTGACTGGCTGTCCATATAGTATAATTATTTGATGGATTACTGGGTGATTTGCTGCTTATGGAACAAGTTTTATTTGAAAAATTTATGGACACTGTGAAATTGATTGACGGATAAATGTGATTACCTAAGTGATCATGAATATCTCCGCTTGCCGTAATATTAATTTTTGCAGTACCTCCGCCACTAAAAGGGATCACTGTATCAGCACCTGTCCAATCCCGAAAATGTAAGTTTCCGTCAGTGCCTTTGTATACGCTTATTTGAGAACCTTTATCATTGAGCGCCTTCCCTTGTACTG
>VSOA01000323.1 GCA_009774585.1 Lachnospiraceae bacterium | reverse complement strand
GTTTGTGCCTTTTTTATGGACTAAAGTATTGATTTTTCAAGGTTCAGCACACCAATCGGTGTGGGAAGTTTGAGTAATCTAATATTTTCTTCGTCTGCTGCGATATTTTACGCCTAATATCACCACTCATCTCGACTCTGTCCGCAAAATCCTGCATCCATTGAAAAGCATTTTGCAAAGAATGCATCTCTGACAATTCTTTTACGACATCATTTACATCCGGAAAATCATTTTCCTCCGCGCCCGCTTCCCTCTGAATATAGACCATCATGATTGCCGCTTGTATCAAGATATTTTTCACATAATCGATATCATATATTTCATTGACCGAGAACTGATTTAAAAAGTCAGCCATACAGTCTCTAACGGATGCGCGGTGCTCTCTACATGCCGCATATAGTTCCTCCAATTTACGCATTTTCAAATATTCCCCACTGATGCTGCGGCTTCGAAGACTGTCATAGTGAATTATTTTCTGATTCTCTAAGAAAAATCTACTGTTTTTACAAAATAAAACCTGACCAAACAAATCGCTTAATTCCTCAAAAGATGATGATACATGACTAATCGTCATATATACACCGGCAGAAGCCTCTTCATTTTTTCGACATATAAATTCTGCCATGCGAAGCGACTGTAAATCATATTCTTTAAGAAACATTGTCCGTGCAAAACTAAGCAGCATCAAATAACCCTCTTTTATCCATATCCCTTTTGCATGTGCATGGTATATTCTGCTGCATTCTGCCATAATACTGCATTGTCTGTCTATAAATTCATCAATTGACTGCCCGCCTTCTCTCTCCTCTTCGGGCACAACAAGCATCAAGAAATAATCATGTATACGGTATTTTGCCTTCAGTATCTTGGCAAATCTCTCTGAAGAATCTTTAGATCCATTAACAGCATCAATAAAAAGCTTCTCCTCCAATTCCTCGTTTACCTCTTTAAGCTGTGCCGCATAACTCTCACTTTTCTCCTTATAATTCTGTGCGATCTGCTTTTCTTCTTCATGCTCTGCAAGACTTTCAACCGCTTTACGCAACACAGTATGCAGTTCATTATCAGCAACCGGTTTTAAGATATAATCAAATACCCCCATCTGCATACCTTGGCGCATAAATGTAAAATCATCATATGCCGTAACCATAATAAACAGACTGTCTACCCCTTGTTCACGCAGTGCGGCTATCACATCCATTCCTGATATTCCGGGCATTTTAATATCCATCAATACAATATCCGGTTTCTTTTCCGCAATAAATGCCAGAGCTTCCGTACCATTAGATGCTTCTCCACAAAATTCACAATTAAGTTCCGCCCATTGTACGGATCGTTTCAAAGCCTGTCTGGCCAATTCATTATCATCTGCAATAAATAGTCGATACATAAGTCACTCCTTTATCACCGGCATAGTCAGTTTCACCGTTGTACCTGCCTCCTCCTGAGCTTGTATCTGCACACCATACTGCTCTCCATACAGATAAGTGATCCTCTGTTGAATACTCTTTATTCCGATATGTCTACGGTCATGCTCCGACTTCTTCACTTCTTCACCGGCAATAATCTCATCTGCATATTTCTGCGACATGCCAGCCCCGTTATCTGACACTTCTATTACCAGATTGTCTTTGTCAGTCCGTACCATAATCACAATCATAGCCTCTTCCATACAAGTATCAAAACCATGCACGATACTATTTTCTACAAGTGGTTGTAAGATCAGCTTCGGCACACGGCAACAATAAAGTTTCTCCTCACATTCAATATCCCAATCAATGTGTCCGCCTGTAATCAATCTTTCCAACGACAAATATTGCCTGATATAGTCAAATTCCTTATCCAATGTTATCTCTGCTTCATTCCCTGACAAGCATACTCGAAGCAGCTTCGCCAAATTGTCAACCGCCTCTACAATCTCCCCCTGCTGATTCAGTTTAGCCATCGCACTGACAGACTCCAACGCGTTATAGAGAAAATGCGGATTTAATTGGGCAATCAAGGCATTGTATTCTGCTCTTTCTTTCTGTGTCCTATTAACCGTCAACAGTTCAATTGTCTCTTGTAATTTTTGATTCAAATGGTTAAAAACTTCTACAAGATAGGCTGTTTCATCTGTTGTTTTTGCTTGTATCATGTCAGCCTGACTGCCTTGTTCAAGTTGTCTCATGCTTTCAATCAACGCTGATATATTAGAAGTCATATTCTCAGACACATACTTTGCTATCCAAAAACTTATGATACAAAAAATAACCTCTATCATTCCCATAATAAGCAGCAGCCGGTGAAGCGTGTCCAACACCTGCTGTTTGCTGATCAAGCCCGTCATAGACCAATTTTTCTTTGTAATTTTTGTATTCATCGTGATAAAGTCACTATTGCGCCCCATAAGAATTTCATCAATAACCGGCTCCAACTCGTCCGAATAATATAGCACATTCCCTTTTTCATCATGAATCAGTACTGACATATTTTCTGTATTTTGTAAAGATTTAAAAAAAGTATTATCAATCTGAATGCACAATACCGCCTGTTTTTCTATAGTAACATCATCAATAATGTTTTTGATGATATATACACTCTCCGGCATATCCTCCATACGCCTCCAGATAGCGATTCCGCGATTTAAGTTTAAATTTTCACTTTCACTCTGCAAGACACTGTTTATATCAGAATTTCGGAATTCAGAAATCGTAATACTGCCATTGGTCCAAAACTCCTCTGAACCATTTGTCCGCTTTAAATAGCATAAAGTAACTTGAAATCCGGAATTGCTGATTAGAGCTACCAATGTTTTCATTTCCTTGCTATTCTCCGAATATACATTTCTTTGTGCTTCCTCTGTAAACAGGTTACATTCTCCAATTTTATAAGTAAGGTTTTCTTCTTTGCTTAATATATTTCTTGAAATATTAATGCCCGACTCCTTAATTGTCTGGTTCCCAAACTGAGCAATCTGCGATTCTATATCATATTTATAAGTTACAAAAACAAGAGTATCCACAATTAGCGTCAATAACAAAATAAGAGAATATATAGCCCAGAACATTTTTTTGCGAATCGGCAGTTTCGGCTGCTTAGCTAATCCGTCCTCATTAACCTCGCTGATTTCCTCATCTTTATGATTCAACCATAACTCACGCTTTATCATACCTACACATAATCCTCGTATTATAAAGTAGTAGTGTTTATAGACCCTCTCCAAGGTCTGTATACTATGCTGTTGTAGATACTGTGGATTGTTTTCATGCTCCTGCCACTTGATGGTTTACGAAAGACTACATTATTTACTCACTATATAAGCTTAATTTCTTTTTGTAAAGCGTTACTGATACTTGTTTCCATCTTTTTTTGTAGCTTAAGGCATTTTTATATATACATTATTTTTGTTCATTTCAATAAATACACAATTTTCAAAAGGGAGTAAGCAAAAGAAAAGTATAACTAAGAAAATCAAAACTTAAAAACTTGATATGATAGAAATCAATTTAGTGAACCACTGGGGATGGTCGCCCGGGGTTCGAATCCCCTGTTCTCAACCGTGGCTTCTCTAGTGAACCACTGGGGATTCGAACCCCAGACAACTTGATTAAAAGTCAAGTGCTCTACCACCTGAGCTAGTGGTCCATATAGAAAAATGCCCAGAACCGGAATCGAACCAGTGACACGAGGATTTTCAGTCCTCTGCTCTACCAACTGAGCTATCTGGGCATATGAGTAAGTTTACTCGAGTTGCGGGGGCAGGATTTGAACCTACGACCTTCGGGTTATGAGCCCGACGAGCTTCCAGACTGCTCCACCCCGCGATATTCAATTTTTAATTATAACAAAGCCGATGATCGGACTCGAACCGATAACCTGCTGATTACAAATCAGCTGCTCTGCCAATTGAGCCACATCGGCAA
>VSOA01000322.1 GCA_009774585.1 Lachnospiraceae bacterium | reverse complement strand
AAATTAACAAGCAGATATATACGAAAATTGCAATAACAATGTATGAAATCATTTCATTCGTATTCTCCCACTGCAGGCTGACTTGCTTGTCTACATATCCCTGACTGACCCCGAGAATGATTTCCCATCGGTTTTCGCCAAAGGGTACATACGCCAGCGTACAGCTTTCACCCTGAACCGTCACGGCAGTCGTTCCACGGGAACCGTTGTCCAAACGATTTTTAATCGTGCGCGCCGCCTCTGCGTTCTCCTGGCGAATCGTCTCAAGAAGATTTTCACCTTTCAGCAGTTTGCTGTTGACTGCGCCTGCCATGCCCAGAATCTTTCCTTCAGCATCCACAATCGTCAGAAATGAACTGGAATCAAAATCCGATTTTGACATCAGATTTTTGAATCTGTCCATAGAATAGAACAGCAGCAGATAATGCTTACCACTCTCACCCGTTACCCGCTCGACTACCACAATCGTTTTGGCAGGAGCTTCGTCTTGCGGATTCTCTATCTCAGTATATATGTAGGATGATCCTTCAAATGCCTTAAGCCTTGAAAAATACTCTTCCTCTCCGATATCAACCGCCTCACGGTTCCCATTAATACCTTGTCCGGATTCATCGCAAAAAACAACTGCATCTGCACCTGCACAGTCATCCAGTATTTCTGCCATATCAGTTACAAATCCTTCATTCCATGTCTCTTCACGCTCCAGCATGGCGCGTACCGGATCCGCAACTTTGCCGAGAATCTCAAGTTGATGTATGAAGTCTTCCCCATACCCTTGTGTTGATCTAATCAAATTTCTTGAAACCACTTCCGCTGCGTCCGAACTGCTCTTCGTGAAGAAATTGATTAGCATAATAGCAACTGCAATCATCAATATGACTCCCGGAACAACCCACGAGGCAATAATCGACTTATTCTGATTCTCCATTGACTTCCTCTTTTCCACACTCTATATTTACTGTAAATTCCAAGTCCGATACTTCTTCCGTTTCAGGTTCGAATTTCTGAAATATTCCGCTATAAAGCCACGCCGCACCGTAAGCCGGAACTGAAATGCCGAACAAGAAAATAAAAAGATACGAATACGTTGAAAAATAAGCTATCACAAACGGCAGAATATAAAATATAGCCATTAAGACGGTCTTCGGAAAATTGGCAACTGCCAGCAGTGCGGCATTCTTAATCGTATTCTTAATAGTATTTTCAAATCTGGCCAGCAATGGGAATATATACATTGATATCAACGAAAGAATAATAGCCACTGCCAAAACTGTTATAACCAGCGGTTTCGGAAATACTACCCCTGAATAACCGAAAATAACCGCATCCCCGATAAAAACTACTATCACAAGCAACATCAGAAGCCATATCAACGTAGCCTGTTTAAAGTTACGGACAAATGATTTAAAAAATCCTTTGATCAGATATCCTTCCTCGCCTCGTATCATCTTAAGTATCACATAATGCATTGCCGTATATGCAGCGCCGATTGTGACAATCGGTATACAACAAATTATCATCATAAAATTCAATATCATCATATCGCCCACACGGTTAAGAAACCGCATGACCGGACTATCCATATCAAGTAATCTTCCCATAATGGCACCACTCCCACGCATGTATTTTCATTATATTACAAAAGTATACAAAAAAGCTACATAATTCACAAAAAATTTTACGTTTCTTCTAAAACACCTTCTAAATCACACTTTAAGTTTCTTGCCGACCAGTTCATACTGCATATTTAGCATCTCGTACATCTTCAATATTTCAGCCGATTCCGATCTGACACGCTGCATAATCTGGTCGTATGATTTTACAAAAGTAATCACTACCTGCTGCTTGAGTCGTTTCCTCGATGCCTCCTCAGTCAGAATACCAATCACCTTCTCTTTGGGAAGCAGCTGGCGGTAGCTTCGTTCATTCACCAGCGCAGTAACCACGTCCCCTACCTGTAAGATTCTCTGGGGAAGATTCAACTGCAAATCCTTAAGTTTACGAGGATATCCGCTGCCATCACACCTTTCATGATGCGCCAACGCAATGCGGACTACCTCCGGGTCCATCCTATCCTTAAACGCTTTCGCCGCAATCTGTACATGGGTTCTTAGCAGCCGCATTTCTTCGGGCGTCAGTTTACGCGGCGCTTCAATAATCTCCTTTGGTATCGCCAACATACCTATATCATGAAGCAACGCCCCATAATAGAGAATCTCTCTCTCCTGCTTCGGCAGCATCATTGACTCTGCAAGTTCGTCGCATACGCAGACCGTTGTGATACTGTCCACCACCATGGCTCTGCTCCTGAATCCGAAGCAATACATAAGCATTTCCAAGAACTTCTTTTTATCTTCATTGGAAAAAATCATATATTCTACGATTTCATCCAACTCTTTCTTATATTCCCCGCTTGCTATTTTCTCAAAAATGGAATATTTCTCCGCACACTGATAGAAAAGGTACAAACCGTCCGAAGATAATTTGTTTCCCGCCTGCTTCTGGAACATATACATATCAAACTGGCTGCCCATAGACGTAGAATAAATATCCATTTTCTCCGCAATATTAATATATGAGGCAAGATCTTTATAAGCATAATCCACTTTCTGCAGCTTGTCGTAATCCATATGGTGGTACATGATTGCTTTCGCCAGATCTTTCACAGGAGACAAATGCTTAAAGAACAGATACCCATATATGGAATGCGCCATGCTGTCCTTGGCTTCATAACGCAGTATATCGTTAATTTTGCCTGCTTCCGTCATATACGCGCCGATATCATGCATGGTGGCAACCATAACCATGTCTGCCAGTTCAAACTCCTCGTATCTGCCACCTTCCCTAAGCATCAGATAAACCATATATGCTACTCTCGACCCATGCGCCATAGGTCTTTGATGAATCAGCTTTAAAGTATCACGCATCAACAGAAAAATATCTTTGCTCTTAATATATTCCATATGTAAAACCTCACATCTTATAAAATAAATTCCATTGGAGTATAAATTATTCCGTCTTTCATTTCTTCAGAACGTATATCCGTAAACCCTAATTTATGGTAAAATTCCACCCCGTAAGGGGATGCATTAACCGTCACCTTGGACGCACCCACCTCTGAAAGCAGATATTCCGTAAGATATTTAATCAGCCCCCGCCCGATTCCCTGTCTGTGATACATCTCATCTACAAAGAGTAATGAGATGTGCGTGGAATCACGAAGTGTAATCATCCCAATCACTTTACTGTGGTCCAGTGCAACAAACAATTGATACGCACCCATAATAAACATACGGTGCAGCGTAGAATCCGTAATAAAATTCTGAAAATTCTTCACACCCTCAGGCGTATAAACATCCGCCTCAAACCGCAGAAAAGTCTTCCACGCCAGCGCCATAGCGTCCTGCCATTCATCACGATATGCACTTCTAATCTGATATGGCGTTTCCAACTTGCCTGCAGCTCCCTTATCATAGATAGATTCTTTTATATTTTATCGTATTCTGAATCAATATACAACCACTTACGGACTATTTAACCGCTTCCGCCCCCACTTTATTCACCAGCGGCAGGCCGTTCTCCAGCGCATATGCATTCTCCAATGTCACCGAAGCAATCGCCTGCATAGCCTCTTTCGTAAAAAAGCCCATATGAGAAGTAATTAAAACGTTCGGAAAAGTCATCAATCGTGCCAGATTCTCATCCCTCATGATTTCACCGGACTTATCCTCGTAGAAAATGCCTTCCTCTTCCTCATAGACGTCAAGCCCTACGCCACCGAATTTTCCTTCAACCAGTCCATCTATCAAAGCATCCGTGTCTATCAGCGCGCCCCTCGATGTGTTGACAAGATACACACCCTGTTTCATACGGTTTATAGTCTCCGAATTATCAATTTGTCTGGTCTCCGATGTCAACGGTCAGTGCAGTGA
>VSOA01000321.1 GCA_009774585.1 Lachnospiraceae bacterium | reverse complement strand
GGTGCCGCACAATGACAATAGCTTATTGTTGATTAATTCCGGTATGGCGCCGCTAAAGCCTTATTTTACAGGACAGGAGATTCCGCCGAGACGGCGTGTCACGACTTGTCAGAAATGTATCCGTACGGGAGATTTGGAAAATGTAGGTAAGACGGCGAGACACGGTACGTTCTTTGAAATGCTGGGCAATTTTTCCTTCGGTGATTATTTCAAGCATGAAGCCATTGCGTGGAGCTGGGAGTTTCTTACCAAAGTGGTTGGTCTGGATGAGGACAGACTCTATCCTTCTATCTATGAGAATGATGAAGAAGCATTTGAGATTTGGAATAAGGAAATTGGTATCGCACCGGAACGAATTTTCCGTTTCGACAAGGAGGATAATTTCTGGGAACACGGTTCGGGTCCATGCGGTCCCTGCTCAGAGATTTATTATGACCGTGGCGAGAAATACGGCTGTGGTAAACCGGATTGTACGGTAGGATGTGACTGCGACCGCTATATGGAAATATGGAACAACGTGTTTACGCAGTTCGATAATGACGGTAAGGGCAATTATACGGAACTTACACAGAAGAATATTGATACCGGTATGGGGCTTGAGAGACTGGCGTCCGCAGTGCAGGATGTGGATTCTATTTTTGACGTGGATACAGTGCTTGCACTCCGGACAAGAGTGTGTGAGATTGCCGGCGTAGAGTATAAGAAAGCGTATGAGACGGATGTGGCTATCCGTATTATTACGGATCATATCCGTTCGGCTACGTTTATGATCTCGGACGGCATCATGCCTTCCAATGAAGGACGAGGATATGTGCTGCGCCGTATTATCCGCCGGGCGGCTCGTCAGGGGAGAAAATTAGGCATAAAGGATGCGTTCCTGTCCGATTTGGCGGGTACGGTCATTGAAGGTTCCAAGGACGGATATCCGGAACTGGAAGAGAAGAAAGAGTTCATTTTCAACGTACTCACGCAGGAAGAGAATAAATTTAATAAGACCATCGATCAGGGTCTTGCCATCTTAAGCGAGATGGCGGATTCGGTGGCGGCAAAGGGCGGCAAAGAATTAGGCGGCGCCGATGCGTTTAAATTATATGATACCTACGGTTTTCCACTGGATTTGACGAAGGAGATTCTGGAAGAAAAAGGATTTACGGTAGATGAAGAAGGTTTCAAAGCGTGTATGCAGGAGCAGAAAGAAAAGGCCCGCAAAGCGCGTAAAGTGACCAACTATATGGGCGCTGATGTGACTGTATATGAATCCATTGATCCTTCTGTCACCACCGAATTTGTCGGTTATGATCATCTGACCTATGACTCCAAGATAACTGTGCTTACCACAGAAACAGAACTTGTGGAGGCGCTGACGGACGGTGAGGTCGGAACGATTATTGTTGAGCAGACGCCTTTCTATGCTACCATGGGCGGTCAGGAAGGCGATATCGGCGTGATTACCGTTGCGGACGGAGCATTTCAGGTGGAGAATACCATAAAGCTTCTTGGCGGCAAGGTGGGTCATATCGGTAAAGTGACGAAGGGTATGTTCAAAGCAGGGGATACCGTAACTTTGTCGGTAGATACGACAAGAAGAGGCAACACATGTAAGAATCACAGTGCAACACATCTGTTACAAAAGGCACTGCGTGAAGTGCTGGGAAATCATGTAGAGCAGGCAGGCTCTTATCAGGACGGCGAGAGAACGCGTTTCGATTTCTCACATTCATCGGCGATGACGTCAGAAGAGTTGAATAAGGTTGAACAGATTGTCAATGAACAGATTGCAGAGAATCTGGCTGTTGAGACGAAAGTGATGACGATAGAGGAAGCGAAGAAATCCGGTGCGATGGCGCTTTTCGGAGAAAAGTATGGTGACACTGTCAGAGTCGTACAGATGGGAGATTTTTCGAAAGAATTGTGCGGCGGTACGCATGTAAAATCTACCGGCATGATAGGCTCGTTTAAGATTCTGTCTGAGTCCGGCGTGGCAGCCGGTGTCCGCCGTATTGAAGCGGTGACGGGCAGCAATGTGACGGCGTATTACCAGAAATTAGAGGAGCAGCTTAATGAGGCGGCAAAAGCGCTCAAAACTTCGCCTTCCAATCTGGTAGAGCGGTGTGAACACCTTATGATGGAGATGAAGGCACTGCAGAGTGAGAACGAGTCCTTGAAGAGTAAGGCTGCAAAGGATGCGCTCGGTGACGTGACGGATCAGGTAAAGGAAGTAAAGGGTGTGAAGTTACTTGCTTCCAAAGTTGAGGGCGTTGATATGAACGGACTGCGCGAACTTGGCGATCAATTAAAAGAGAAGCTGGGCGAAGGTGTAGTAGTCCTGATTTCCGAGAAGGACGGCAGGGTGAATATGGTTGCCATGGCAACGGACGGCGCTATGGGACAGGGCGCTCATGCGGGCAATTTGATTAAAGGAATTGCTGCTTTAGTAGGCGGTGGCGGCGGCGGTCGTCCGAATATGGCGCAGGCAGGCGGCAAGAATCCGGCGGGCATTGACGCTGCACTGACAGAGTGCGTGAAGGTGCTGGAAGGACAGATAAAATAAATTATATAGAGATTTTTATCAGAATATAATACATTTATCAAAATAGTAGTTGACTCATAACCAGAATGTTGTATAATTTGTGTTGTGTGTCAAGAAAGAAAATAACCCAATCAGTCGAAATGCTTGTTAGGGACTGAAGGGAGGTCAGGTGCGGAATGTCAAACGTAATCGTAAAAGAAAACGAAACTTTGGATAGCGCATTACGTCGCTTTAAGAGAAGCTGTGCGAAAGCCGGCATCCAGCAGGAAATTCGTAAGAGAGAGCATTACGAGAAGCCAAGCGTAAGACGTAAGAAGAAGTCCGAAGCAGCAAGAAAACGTAAATACAACTAAGTAAAGTATGGAGCAGACTCAAAAGTGATTTTGGGTCTGTTTTTCATTTGACTGACAAAATTCTGTCCATGCGTCGGAATATCTGTTGTCCTATGACAATATGTATAGTACATAACAGAGTATACGAAAGTGGGAGAGACAGTGTTGAGAAGGATAGGGAAGCGTATTGTAATATGGCTGATGCTGGGATGCCTCATCATGAACGCCGGATTCATGTGTCTGTCGCTGCATGTATGGGCGGCTCCGGAGGTTGCTACGCCATCTTATGTTGTAATGGAAGCATCCACCGGACAGGTAATTTGTGAAAAAGATGGAGATACAAGAAGAAGTCCTGCGAGTATTACCAAGATTATGACATTACTGATTATCTTTGAACACATAAAGAGCGGAAGGATTCATCTGGATGATCAGGTAACTACCAGCGCCTATGCAAAATCTATGGGTGGCTCGCAAGTTTTCTTGGAGGAAGGCGAGACACAGACATTAGATACAATGATTAAATGCATTGCGGTCGCGTCGGGAAACGATGCCAGTGTAGCGGTGGCAGAGTACATAGCGGGCAGTGAAGGCGAATTTGTGAAGCTGATGAACGAGAAGGCGGAAGCGCTTGGAATGCAGAATACGCATTTCGAGGATTGTTGCGGATTGTCGGATTCGGATAACCATTATTCTTCGGCAAAGGACGTGGCGATCATGTCAAGAGAATTGATTACAAAGTATCCGGAAATCTTTGACTACACCAAAATATGGATGGAAGATATTGAACACAGAACGCCGACGAGCACATCTACCTTTACGCTGTCCAGCACCAATAAGCTGCTCAAACAGTATGAGTGGACGACCGGACTTAAGACTGGTTCCACTTCAAAAGCATTGTATTGCCTGTCAGCAACGGCAGACAAGGACGGCATGGAACTGATTGCAGTAGTAATGGCGGCGCCGGACCCGAAAACTCGTTTTCAGGATGCCATATCGTTGCTGAATTACGGGTACAGTGTGAGTCAAATGTATCGTGATGATAATAAAGACCCGCTTCCGGAACAAAAGGTGGAAGGAGGTATTGAAG
>VSOA01000032.1 GCA_009774585.1 Lachnospiraceae bacterium | reverse complement strand
GTGTATCCTTCGGCATCGTTAAGGTCATAGTAATCTGTGTGCTGTCCATGTCCGGCATAAAGGCGACTCCTCTAGAGAAAGAAGCCATCGTACTGACAACCAATAGCACTAAAACCAACACGAGTACAATCGGTTTAAAGCGCAACGCTAATTCCAATATCTTACCGTATACTTCCATCAGCCTGCCGAAAATTTTACTTTCTTTCTGTACTTTTGTCTTGGAAAGCACACCGGCAGCCATGGCAGGCACAACTGTCAGCGCAATCAGCAGACTGGCAAATAGCGAATATGCAATCGTGAGTCCCATATCAACAAACAACTGTCTCGTAATGCCTTCCGTAAATACAATCGGAAGAAATACACAGACTGTCGTGAGCGTAGACGCCATAATCGCTCCAGCAACTTCACTTGCACCGCTTATCGCCGCCTCTTTCGCAGAGTATCCTTCACTTCGCAATCTGAATATATTCTCTATCACAACGATGGAATTGTCCACCAGCATCCCGACGCCAAGTGCAAGACCTGACAGCGAAATAACGTTCAATGTAACGCCGCTGAAATACATACAGACAATTGCCGTGATGATACTGATCGGAATAGAGCATGCAACTACCGCCGTGGGTCTCCAGTCTTTTAAGAACAATATAAGAATCAAGACTGCAAGAATTGCACCGAACAGTACATTGTTAACGATGGAATCCATAACCAAATCTATGTAAATACCCTGATCCATTAATGTAATCAGTATTAAATCTTTGTTTTCCTCTTTTAACTCTTCAAACTTATCAAGAATCTTATCGGACACGTCACCCGTGGAATACCCGGTCTGTTTCTGTATTGTGATCATGATACCGGGTGCGCCGTTTACATTTGCATAAATTTCATCCGAATTATCCGTCATGAATACATCCGCTACATCACCTAAAGTAATCACGTCCACGCCGTCCATTTCCGGATTCATCAGCGGCATTTCCTTCAGTTCTTCTATGTCCTCCGGTTTATCTCCCACTCTGACAAGATAATCGATTCCCTCTTCCGTCACATAGCCCGCCGGCATAGAGAAATTCTGAGCCGCCAAAAGGGATTTCACAGTGTCCACTGTGAGAATATCGTTCATGTCAGCCTGATCGTAAGCATCCTCTCTCGCCTCTTCCAGTTCTTCCTCTCCATCCGCTATCTGCTGCAGGGCGTCTTTCAACTGCTCTGCCGAATCGTTCAGTTGTTCTTCTCCTTCTTTAATCTGTTCCCATGCCGAATCAATCTGTTCCTGTCCCGCTTCCAACTGCTCTTGTCCGGCCTCAAGCTGTTTCTCACTTGCTTCAAGCTGTGCCTCTGCTGAATTTAGTTGTAATTCACCGATGCTGATTGTCGTCTGCGCATTAGCAAATTCAATCGCTGCCGTCAGATTCCCTTGATAAAGCTGATTTAATGCACTGTCCAGCTTAGATACATTCTCTTCGATGGCCGGAAGCTGCGACTCCATCGCAGATACTGCTGCCTGCTGCATCTGGATGGTGGCGGCAAGCTGTGCTTTCTGTTCTTCCATTGCGGCAATACCACCAGCCGCATCAACGGCTGCTACCGTTTGTTGCAAATTTGAAAGCGTAGTCTCAAGCATTTGTCTCACTATAGTTTTATTCAGTCCACTAAGGTCATCTTGTTGTATCATCTGCACAAGAACTGTTTTCATTGGTTCTTGCAAATTAGACAAATCTTCATTTATGCTTTCATCTTTAAGTGCCTCTAAAACCGTACTTATAGTTCCTATTGCTGTTTTTGCTTCCGGATATGCAGCCACTGCTGCATCAATCTGATTAATCATCCCCTGTGACGTCTCAATCGTCGTTTTTGCCGTAGCAAGCTCAAGCGTCAGGTGCATCTTCGTCGCTTCCAGATCCGCCTTCGCCGTCAGAATCTCTGTCTCAGCCGCAGCAAGCTGCGCCGTCGTTTCTCCCTTCTTGTTCGCCAGCTCCGATTTACCTGCCTCAAGCTGCGCCTTATTATCGGCAATCTCAGCTTTGCCGTCCTCTATTTTCTGTTTACCGTCTTCCAATTCCGCAGCGTTATCATCCAGTTCCTGCTGACTGTCAATCAGTTCCTGCTTTGTCTCTTCCAGTTCTGTCCGCGCTTCGTCAAGTTCATTCTGTCCGTCGTAAATCTCCTGTCTGCCGTCGGCCAGTTCCTGTTCCGCGTCTTTCATCTCATCGTCTATGTAGGCAAAAACCTGTTCGTTGATCGCATCAATTTTCTCCTGTCTGATAATGACATTGACGCTCTCCTCAAACAGTCCTGTAGCGCTGGCGGAGGCAACACCTTCAATACTCTCCAGTTCCGGAATCACCAGATTCTGTGTCATCTCACTTACTTGCGCGTCAGTCATCTGCGTGTTACCGACAGCCGCGATCATAATCGGCAGCATGTCCGGATTTAGTTTCATAATAATAGGGCTGCCGACAGAGTCATCCCAATAACTCTTAATCTGGTCCAGATTCTCTCTGATTTCCAGTGAAACAGCATTCATATCAGTAGACTGTGCAAATTCGAGAATCACGGTCGAATAATTCTCACTGGAGACAGAACTGATTCCCTCGATATTACTTACCGTCGCCATCGAAGCTTCCACCGGCTTCGTCACCACCATTTCCACTGTTTCCGGACTCGCGCCCGGATACGGCGTCATGACAATGACATAAGGCAGACTGATATTCGGTAATAAATCCGTGGACATCTTCATAAAAGATACCACTCCGAGTACAATGACAAGAACTACCGCAACCAATACTGTATAAGGTTTCTTAACGCTGAATTTTCCCAACATACCGTATTTTCCTCTTTCTATTATTTATTATCAGAACAAAAACACAAATTATACCGTCCGACCAGTCGGTCAGTTGCTTTATCAGTATATTGGCGAAGCAGATTTCTGTCAATAATCCTTATTATTTTTTTATAGTTTCTTTACATTTCATAAACGAAGCTATTTCCTATAACACAAAGATGGGCGGTCATATTACTGACTCGCCCATGTATAAATCATATTCTTTTATTACGATACCGCCTACTGCAATACCATCGTGGCATTTTCTTCGCCGCCGCGGAGAACAAATTCTATTGTCTCAACAGAAGTTGACTGCGGTATTTCAACAATACTGACCAGTTCCATACTGCTGCCTGCCTGTATCACATCATCATACGTCTGCATATCATTCAAGAGCATCGTAGCCAAAGCGCCCTGCGTTGCTTCTCCATTCACCGAAACACGGAATCTGGCTCCATGTTCCAGCATATTTAACGTCTGATCCATAGAACTGTTATTCGTCACCATAAACTTTAACACAAGAAGCTGCATTCCGTCTGTCGCATCCATCGCGAAGAAAACATCATCTTCCGCTGCATCAGGGGGATAGTTCTGTACCAATTCATAGCCCGTATACAGAAACGTAAAGTCCTGAATACCATAGTATTCTTGTATGGTTGCCGGTACTTGCTGCACCTCTTCATCCTCACTGACATCAACCACCTCAGCACCGTCCGTCGATACCTCTTCGGGCTCAGACTGTTCCTCCGGCTGCTGCTCCGGCATTTCTTCTGATATCTCTTCCGTTGTATCCGCCGCCGTATCATATCCCGTCGTATCCACCAGACGGCTGCTATGATACTTATCATACTTTAGCAATACGCCTACAGCATATTCTGAAATTAAATTAGTCTCTTCCTGTGTCAGGTCAGGCATCTGCGCACCGCATCCGCTCATAAGCGCCGCCGCCATAATGCCGCACAGAAACATACATGCTTTTCTCACGATATATTCTCCTATCAGTATTTCAGAGTTCACTCATTACCCCGAATTAATATCCGCATATTATTATAACGTAATATCCACACAATTGTCCAGTGTAAACCAAAATTCCACGCCATTATCATAATTGACAACGCCGCAATCCTGATTCATGGATTCCATGATTGCCTTGACAATGGACAATCCAATCCCGCTTCCACCATATTCTCTGGTCCTTGCCTTGTCAACTTTATAGAATTTCTCCCATAAATGTTCCAGACTTTCCTCCGGAATCGGACTTCCTGTATTGAAAACGGATACTTTGACCCGCTTCGCCTCTTCATGGATTCTTATGTCTATGATTTTCTCCCCTTGGGCATAATTTATGGCATTGGTAAAATAGTTCATAAATACTTCTTCTACCCTGAATTCATCGCCCCATACATATATCGTTCCGTAATCTTCCATACGGACAGATATACTTTTCTGCTTAATAAGAATATCCGCCGAAGCAATATAATTTCTGATCAACGCAGTGATATCAAACCGCTCCATGTTTACAACTTCATTGCCGAATTCCAATTGGTTCAATGTGAGCAGTCTCTTGACCATCGTGTTCATTTTCGCCGCTTCATCCATTATCACTTCACAGTAGAATTCCCGGCTCTCCGCATCATCGCTAATCCCCTCACTCAGTCCTTCCGCGTATCCTTGAATAAGTGCAATGGGCGTTTTCAATTCGTGGGAAACATTGGACAGAAAGTCTTTGCGCATCTCATCAATCTGCTCTTTTCTCTCGATATCCTTGAGCAGTTCGTTGTTGGCAGTTTTCAGTTCGGAGATGGTTGTCTCCAGTGTTTCAGACAATTCATTAATGTTATTTCCCAGTACGGCAATCTCCGTCGTATCTTTGCCCATATACTTCGCGTTAAAATCCAGCTGTTTCATGCTCTCCGAGATATCCGTCAGTTCCAGAATAGGTCTTGTAATACGGTTAGACAGCCACAAAGACAGTAGTGCGCTCACGCTGATTGCCATGATTCCCACATATGTCAGAAAACGATTCGATATGGAAACGCTTTCTCTGATTCCTTCCAACGCACTCCGTATCATGAAAAGATATCCGTTGTCCAGCCAGCCCCACATCTCTATATATTCCATCTGTGTACGACTATCCGTGACAATCTGCATTTTATAATTAGCGCCTTCCTGCAGTACCTCTTCCTGATTGACGCCTTTAATGATATTATGAAGCAGCTGCTTGATAACAAACTCCGAATCAGCCATAGACGTTTTAATCATTTCCGAATCGCTGTCCGCCACCAATACGTTAATATTATACTTACCACATATTTTCTGCAGTTCTATATCATAGTTGTCCGTCCTGATATCGCCTGCGCTTGACGCCTTATTAATACTGTAATATGCACTGATCAGCGCATTGATCTTCTTATCAATATAATACTTCTCCAACAGCGTGCTGTTGAACAGGAGGCACATCAGAATCGTACCCGTAATAAGCGATATAAAAATAATCCCTAAATGTCTTTTCAAGGAATACTTCATCGTTCTGCTATTCCTCCTCAAACTTGTAACCCATACCCCAAATAGTCTTTATCATTTCACCTTTGTCACCCAGTTTACTGCGTAGTTTCTTCACATGAGTGTCAATCGTCCTTGCATCGCCGAAATAGTCATAATTCCAGACACTGTTCAAAATTTTCTCTCTGGACAGCGCAATCCCTTTATTTTCCATAAAATACGTCATCAATTCAAATTCTTTATAACTGAGTTCAACCGGCTTTCCATCCACAAAAACGCTATGCGCTGCTTTATCGACAACGATTCCTCCCGCTTCTATAATCGCATCCGCGCTCACTTGACTTGTCCTGCGCAGAATTGCTTCAACTCTTGCCACAAGTATCTTAGGACTGAAAGGCTTTGAAATATATTCATCCACGCCCAGTTCAAACCCCAACAGTTCATCACGTTCATCAGATTTCGCGGTCAACATGATAATCGGAACTTTAGAGTACTCTCGTATCTCCTTGCACACCTGCCATCCGTCCATCTTAGGCATCATCACATCCAGAATGATCAGCGCAATATCATTTTGCTCAAAAAATATGTCTACCGCCTGTACACCATCCTCCGCTTCAATCACATCGTAATTGCTCTTCATCAGGAAATCCCTGACCAGCTTCCTCATACGACTCTCATCATCCACTACCAGAATTTTCACCTTTTCCATATTAGTGCACCTCTCCGAATCCAAGTCTTTTCTGACAGTATACGATATAATTATGAATAAATTGTGATAAAAATCATTTATTCTAAAATAATAACATAACCAAATAATGATTTATTATTTTAGAAAGGCATAAACGCAAATATCCCGCTTATGCCTTCATATAGTTCTTTTTAATCATACGATATCCGGCTCTCGCCCCGCCGATTATATTCTAAAGACTTTCATATTCTTTTCCAATTCATCTGCAATCGCTTTAAGTTTCTCCGCGTTAGAAGAAATATCATATACAATACCGCTTACCTCCGTAACAGATGCCGACGTTTCCTGTGTACTTGCCGCATTCTGCTGCGCAATTGCCGTGAGGTTCTGTACTACGTCTACTACATTCACCCTTGCATCATCCATTTGTTTGGTCTTATCCGCAATAATGTTCACGCCTTCAATCGAACCGTTTATTCCATTCTTCACCTGTGCAAAGATCTCTTCTGTCTTGCCTACATTCTCACTTTGTTGATTCATAATATCTTTTACTTCGCCCATAGTGGTCACTGCTTTCTCAGAATCAGAAATCAACGAATCAATAATATTCTCAATCTGGCGTGCCGATTCATTGGATTGTTCCGCAAGTTTCTGAATCTGTGATGCAACCACAGCAAAGCCTCTGCCTTGTTCACCCGCTCTTGCCGCCTCAATACTTGCGTTGAGAGACAACAGATTTGTTTCTTCCGCAATTGCAGTAATCAGCGATGTAGCTTCACGAATCTTCATCGCAGACTCATTGGTTGTATTGGTCTGCTCATAAATAACATCAATTGCTTCACTTGCCTTGTAGTTAATATCCTCAAGCTGAACAAGAATGGATGTTGCCTCATCTCCGGAATTCTTCATCTGTGCTGCATTTCCGATAAGATTCTTTACTTCGACCGATGTCTCCTCTACCATGTTACCCATCAGAATGACATTTTCTGTTGCTTTCTGTGTCTCGTCAGCCTGTGATGTAGCGCCCTCGGAAATCTCGCTAACCGCCTTCTCCACCTGCTCAATCGTATTTGCTGTCTCCGCTGCATTGCTGTTTAAGGAGTCTGATGCATCAAACAATTTCCTGCTCTGTTCCTGCAAATCAAGCAATACCACTTTCAGTTTCTCACGTAAAACCGATATTGCACGACTCATGCTGCCTGTCTCGTCTTTTCTCTTATTCAATTTCTCCTGCACGTCATCATCAGTAAAATCCAACTCAGCAAGCTTATTAATCACTTCCGTAATCTTTTCAATCGGCTTTACCATCCTGCTTGCCGTCAGATAACCGAGAACAGAACACACAATCAATGTCAGAAACGATGCCACTACACAGACTTTCATCATCATCGAGATGTCTTTGAGAATATCTTCTTCATCTGCTGAAAATCCCAGAATAAAGTTCATGCCCTCATCCACATAAAATGCCGCATACTTAGACGCCCCGTTATGCTCATAAGAAAGCACCTCTGTTCCCGGTACTTCGCCTGATTTCACCTGCGCGACAATATTACTTACGACATCATTCCCTATAGCTTCTACTGAGTTGCCAATCAATTCTGTCTGTGGGTGATACAATATGATACCCTCCGGCGACACGATATAGACATAGCTGGAATCAACGCCTTTAATACTAACGCCACTCAGCATCCTGCTCAAATTATCCGTCGCCATAGCTTTCTCCTGACCATCACTGTGAATCTTCTCTGCTAACATCATACCATAAGAAACTGTCACATCATGCAGATAATTCTGCGTAGTGTTCCCCATCAATCCCCTCGCTTTCGGAATAACCAAAAACAAAAGCAGTACTGCCATCAAAACAAGTTCTCCGACAACCAGAGACGCCACCTTCGTCTTAATAGAATGTACCGTTACTCCCTTCATATTATTCTTTTTATCCGCTGCTGCCTTTGAACCCATAACTCTCCTCCACGTGTTATTTTTATTTATTTTCTTTAACGGGACATATCTAACGCGCGCTCGGCCTCCCGCACTGCCTGTTCTCTGTCGGTCAGTTCCTGCTCCCATGCAGAATATTCATTCAGGATAGCAGTCTTGTAATTGACGATTGTAGGAACATCACTGACATATGCCAGAACAATCATTGCCGCCAATGCCGCAGCCAGCAGAACATTCACACATACCGATGTGATAAAACGCCCTTTGAATTCCATCTTCTGCCCTCTGGATGTCATACTGCGTCTGATGGAACTGTTATTCTCTGTCTTGTTGCTGAATGTAGCATACATCGGTATCGGCTTAATCTTCTCTTTCGGCACCCCGCACTTGACCATCTGGTCCTGCATTCTATGCAGATATGATATCCCAAGCGGTGTCAGAAACACTCTGTTATCAATTGCCTTATTATATACTAACAACACATTCTCCGGTTTACGGTAGTCCAAATGTTGTTCCACATTCACAATCTTCTTCTGTTCCATTCTTGCCGTCTCAGCATCGGCAACCGTGCCGAATCTGTATCCGCCTACCACCAATTCATCTTCATTCATATCCATGAAATGCTCCTCTATCACTATCAGATACCCGCAAGCGTGTACATAACTCATCACCCGCAAAATAAACAATTAAAATTATACTACCTTCTGAACATTAAAGCAATCATTAGCCGCTTTTTTCTTTTTGTCTGCAATATCGCTCAAAATCCTTCCGCAGGTGCATGAAATTCTTTGTCTGATTCCGGAGATATGTATGATTGTTCTTGGCATATTCAGACATCCATTCATCCAAATCCTTATCTACCTGATACGAATAAACCATCATTGCCAACAGGGAAGGTCTGTTCTCCTTATCCCGCAATTCGGAATCCACTCTGACTGTGTTATCCAAAAGTCCGTCTAATGACTCATTATACAAATCCATGTCTTCTCGTACAGATGCGACGTCTATATTCAGATTCTTGGCTATAAACCGCTCCGTTCCGGTTTGTATGGAATCTGTCTTACTGATATGTAAAAAATCCAGCATCAAATTTTCTAACAGTTCCAATTTATCAGCAATCACCTGCCTATCCTTCGTGCTCAGTTCCTTGTCGATTTCATCAAACAGCATTCCCTTTTCATTTCTCTTAACCATCCTGAAATCATTACTGAATGCCCGCAGAAAATCTGCGAATCCGTCATCTGCAATTCCCAATTTCGTATATCTGTCAAACAGTGTCAGAAAAATGAAAGAATCCTTTTTGTTAAATATATTCTTAATATCATCTGTTACAATGTTTTCAAGCCTGTGTAAGTTATCTGCAAATTTCTCAAACTCTTCTTCGGTCGCATTGTCGTTAAGATATTTGCACGCCGCCTTCGCCTGTGTCTTCCAATTATTAAAATGATTCATGCACATCATTGCTTCTACAATGATTCTTTCCACAGCGCCTTTTGTTTTATCCTTCTCGGTATAGCAGCTACATTCCACAAAAAACCTGCTGTCCAGAATAGCACGGATACGGCTTGCAAATTTATCAAGATAAGTAAATGCCTTCTGGTCCGTGTTCATAGCTGCATGGTTATTGTAGCGTTTGATATATTTCGATATTTGACCTCCGTCGCAGCATTCATGTATGACCGTCTCAATCTGGTATTCGTCAAATTTCTCCTTTAACTCCTCCGGAAGTTTCTCATAAGTCTTATTTTTGATATCAAATACAGCTTCCTCGTATGTAACATGCCCGTTTTTGTCTATTACCTTTTTCATATAGGGAATTAACGGATTTTCTACAGATGAGGTTATCTTATAATTCATTTCTCTGAACTTTCGTAAGGCTGCGGTCCTGCACCCTCCATCTACAATATGCAGTTTAGAGTTCTCTTCTTCCCCAAGAATAATTGGCGGAATATAATCATCTGTAAGCACTGTCACAATCAATTCGTTAATCTGCTCGTTATTCCACACGAAATTTCTCTGAACATCTGCGTTGTTATCAATATCACCTTTTCTGTTTTTCCTAAGATACATTTCTAACGTATATGTCTGCTTACGTGGTCTTGCCATTTCCGTACACCTCCCATAATTCTCATTTATAATAATACTGATATATTTCTGTAGGAACGGATTGCAGCCAAACAGTCCGCATACTGTTTCTCACTGATATGCAATTCTTCCCTAATCTCATTCGGAAGATAGCCATCCGTGTGCAGTCTTAATACTTCTCTTTGAAGACCGGATAACCTGTCAAGATACAGAAGCATTCTTCTACTGTATTTTTCCTCATCTTTCTCAAATACTTCTCTCTCTATCACAAAATCATCGGCAATCAGATCTCCTATCGTATCATCCCCATCATTTCCAACGGGCATGTCAATGGAAACCGTCATCCTGTCCGTCATACGCTTCTCACGGTTTCTTCTCGTCATTTCCGTTTTAATCTTCTTCAATAGACAGGAATATAAGTATGCGTCAAAAGATTGTGAATCATCGTACCGTCTCATAACATTCACAAATACCTCGTTGGCGAGCGAGTAAAAGTCATCCGTGTCTTTGTCTGATATGCCGCCGAATTTCATTAAAATTTTATCCACGGTTCTGCGAAGCTTCGCTGCATTGTTGTCATAATATGTAACTAAATTCTTGTCCATTCTGATACGCCTCTTTATCCTATGTTTTTTCTAACCTGTAATGTCAAGTATAGAACGTGCGTTCTGTTTTGTCAATACCAATTTCGAACAAATGTTCTATATTTGACTTTGCATTTTTCCTAAACAGTTTAAACTGTTTCTAAATTATATCGAGACACTTGTCCTATTAATCGTACTCTGACTTTCTTTTCCACAAACAGTTTAAGAATCATACCTGCCTGTAAAATTTTGGAAAAATTCAAAAACAAACGGAGAAGTATATCTTATAACCGTCTGTCATCCTGACATCCAACACGATTACAAAAAAACCACTCAAAAGAAGGGAGAACGCCACAACTTATGAAAGAAACTTGTTACCCAAAAGAGACTTACAAAGTAAGTCACACCGGATTCGGAGGATTGATCTACGCCTCTGATTTCAGCACAGAGCATAGAGGAAGAAAAAGTATAAACGGTTCCGCTATCGCCATGCGCATTGCAAACGACAATAAATTCGATGAACATTGCAGAAAAAATACAGAAAACAGACACAAACTCGTCAGTGCGATGTCTCAACAAAGTTGAGAACATCACGGCACAGAAAAGGAGGCAACCATGCTTAAATATATGATGAAACCAAAATTTAGCGGAAACATGCTTGTAATTGATTTATCCAAATTCGGATATGAGAACTATATTGCAGAATGCGTATATCGCTTCGATAAGCAGAAAGGACAATACGCTCTTTCGATATGGTTAAATCGCAGAGATCTTGACGACCGTATGCGATTATCATCCAAAAATATTGACACACAGTACATATCCGGGACAAGAGAAACCATTGTCGAAAATATATGCAGAGTGGTGCATCAAGCCGCTTCCTCTGCTAATGATAAAGGCGTCAGATACCTCGACCGTTATGTTAGAAGATATGAATATGAACTGGCATGTTTTGAACGTGGCAACGAATTATTTGAACAGGAGGCGACTTGAAAATTGCTTGACACACAATATCATTTGTATTCTGTGGATACAGGACACTTTTACAGTAATCATGAACAATATCTGCATACCATGAGTGTTAACTATCGAAGGGAACGCAAATACCTTCAAGATAAACTTCCGCAAATAGAACAGCATCTGAAACAGCTCGGATACACGGAACATGATATGAAAATTCTGAAAAAAGATGGCGCAGAAAATACAGATATTTCCATTCCTTCTTATCATAATGCCGCCGTTTCAGAATATTTGCACTATATCAGACTGATCCATCATAAAAGGGAGAAAGCGAAGGAAGCAAAGCAAAAATTACTCGCTCTTCTGCATAATAAAGTCAGTCAGAACGAATTGACAAACGGTTCTGATCATATCCGTTCCCTCAGAGAGGAATGTTTACACGATACCAATGTGATTTCTGTGTTTGAGTCCGCTCTCAGCAGAACAATCGGAATCGGACACGATGAATTAACGGATTCCTTAATCGTCGTGCAGATTTACTATTTTGATGTATTCAAAGATATCTGCTTCTACGGTTTTACCTATAAAAGTGAAAAATACCGGTATTTTACTTCATCTGCCGGGCAGATTCGCCAGAAAAAAGCCGTATTCATGAAAGAAACTATGTGGAACAAAATTGAAAACGCGGTTATGTGCGGTCTAACCGTTGACAAAATCAACGCAAAAGGCGGAAATAATGTCAATAAACATCTGGCATATATGGCTTTAACGACCTCCGCGACCGATGCATGGGAAGAATTTGACATCGATAAATCTATTGTCATTGATGATTTTGAGACTAATGTGTACGGTACTTTTGATTTTGTAAATGAAACCGACTATTCGATCACACGAAAAACTGATTATGTGCCGATTCCCCACACGGACGGCGCCGGGATGATACTGCCCTGTGTTTCAACGAAGAATTTTATGTTCCGCGCCCCCTGGATCAAAGGATTGTTAGGCGTGTTTGATTTCCGGAAATTCATAGAAGTAAACGGCTGCTCTCCTCTTATCACTGATATTTACGGGCAAGAACACGACATTATTAAAGAAGATATTCAGATAGTCTTCACGAAGAGTCAGTTCAAAATGTTCAAATATTATGATTCTTGGGATGAATATAAAGATTATTTCAAAAAGTATCATTGCAGTGCCGGCAAATGTAATATGGAAGAAGACAGATTTCAAAATGCCAAAATAAACTATCAGATGCTGCAGACACTTACAGACATTACAGATGATGAAATTAACCTGCTGACACAAAAATCGGCAGAACGTATCAATCATATCTGTCAGTCCAAAGAAACTATGATGGAGATTCTAGGAGCCACACCTTATAACCGGAATATGACACCTTTTCAACAAGCGGTTCAGATCTATCCCCCTTTGCTGAACGATACATATGCCAAAGATGTGATCCGCGATGTCAAGAACAGTCTGGTCAAAAAATATCGTAGCGGAAAGCTCGAAATAAACGGTAAATATACATTTCTACTTCCGGACTACTACGCCGCCTGCGAGTATTGGTTCGCGCACATTGAAAACCCCGTAGGGCTGCTGAACGACCATGAAGTTTACTGCCGGCTGTTTAGACATTCTGAAGAATTGGACTGCTTGAGGAGCCCGCATTTGTACAAAGAACACGCTATCAGATTGAATACAGCAAACGAAATATATGGCGAACGCGCAGCACAGATCGGAGAATGGTTTCTCACGAACGCCGTCTATACAAGCACCCATGATTTAATAAGCAAAATTCTCCAATTCGATGTCGATGGAGATAAATCGCTTGTTGTCGCAGATCAGGATTTTATCAGGATTGCCAAACGAAATATGGCAGGCATCGTTCCACTCTACTATAACATGCGTAAATCAGAACCGACTAAGCTAAACTCAAGAACAATTTATGACGGTTTAAACAAAGCCTTTACAAGCGGAAATATCGGCATATACAGCAATGATATCGCCAAAATCTGGAATCATGATGTATTTGTAAACGGTTCAGAAAAGGACAAGCAGGAGGCCGTTAACATTGTCAAGCTGTTGTGCATGGAAAATAATTTCTGCATAGACGCCGCTAAGACCCTGTATATGCCTGAGCGTCCCGAATGGTTTCAGCCGATTATATCGAAATATACCAATTGCAAACTTCCAGCTTTCTTTGCGTATGCGAAGGACAAGGAACCATCACAGATCCAAGACCGCAACGGAAGCTTTGTAAACAAAATCTATGACAAAATACCAAATAAGGCGATTAATACCCGTGGTCTGAAACTAGACGCCATAGAATATCAAAAGATGATGGCGGACAAAAATATGATCTGCAGCAGGGAAATCTCTAATTTATATGATGAGCTAAACCGGCAGTATCGATATATGATCTATATGAAATCCGAGGACAAAGACAATCTGCAATACATTGCCGGCAAACTCCGTGAAGAATTTGGCAGATTCGGTTATCCGGAAGAGACGATTGCCGATATGCTGGTGGAATATTTATACGGCAGAGAAAAAAGATATAAGCAGCTGTTATGGTTCTGCTACGGACGGCATATCGTAAACCATTTAGAGGATCACATATGTCCGCCGAAGATTAAGTTGATTCAGTGTCGGGATTGTGATGAATGGTTCGAAGTCAGTCTAAAAGATCAGCGGACACGCAGATGCCCTTCATGCCGAAAAAACCACATAAAACAATATGACAGAATGCGCAAACGTACCAATTCCGTTTAACAAACCATTGGAAAATCATTCGTTATTTACGGACGAAAATTACCGTTCCCAAAGAAAAACGTCCGTAAATAACGTAAAATCTTATGTGCGTATAAGGGAAGATAACGATACCGCACAAATAACAAAATACGGAGGTAAAAAGCTAATTGAATATTACACAGGATGCCTTGATCAAACAAATAGCGGACAGAGAAAAGATAAATGCAGCAACCGTACGCCGATTATTTAAATCAGCTGAAGATATTGTTTTCGACTGCTTATCTACTACCGCTCCGTCTGAAGAAGTAACGATTAAACTGTTAAGCGGTATCAATATTAAAAGAAAATATATCGAAAAGAAACACTATTCCAAAGGCATGTTTCAGAACATAGACTGCCCGGAACATGTAACGATCAAAATATCCCTGTCTAAATATTATAACGGACAAGTAAATCAAAAATTATTCGGAGAGTGAAAAAATGGAAACCGCAAAAAGCTTGCTGAAATTATCTGCTGTTGATATTCTTCCGAACTTATCAGTCAGAATTCCTACTGTCGGTGAAATATTGGAGGATGAACAGCATTACTATCATCTGATCTCTTCATTGACAGCTACGCCATTTCAATACATGGTGCAGCTTGATGACATCGGACTTGATTTCACCCGAGTTACTGATTACCAGTTATTTATGATGCTGTTCCCCTCTTTCGCCCGGAGTGATATGTCTGTACTCTTCGGTGATATCGACTGGTCCGATCTGGCAATCGGAAACAGTCCGGCAAACGGCTCACCTATTTTATTCAGTGCAAAAAATAATATCGTGATAGATGAGCTGACATATCACCGAATTGCAGAGAGTATTCGGAAGATCAACAATTTAGAAAAAGAAAAACGAAAACCGGGAAACGACGAGGCTAAAGAATTCCGTATTAAGCTGGAACGCAAAAAACAAAAAAGAAATGTCGGCAGAGCATATGAACCCTATTTAGAAAAATTAGTGGTGGCGTTAGTGAACAGACCGGAATTCAAATATAACTTTGAACAAGTTGAACATCTGTCTGTCTATCAATTCAATCAAAGTTATGAACAGATAAAGACCAGCATCAATTTTGATAACACGATGATCGGCGTTTATGCCGGAACCGTTGACACATCCAAGCTCAAAGACAAATCCTGTTTGTCGTGGATCCCTGTTAAATAAAAAATTAGGACTCTTAATCGAGTCTTTTAATTTTATAAATTATAAACCATAAGGAGGAAACAAAAAATGGCAGTTGATGTTAGCAAATTAATTATTACCGAGGTGGCACAGATCACGGCTTTCAATAATGCCGGTGAACTGGAGTTTATCATGGATGAGGTCCAGAACGGAACGATCCAAAATACGCAGGAGAAAGCCGATATTACGGGCAAAGGCGGCAGAAAGATCGCTTCTTTAAAGAAGAATAAAACCGTCACCGTCTCCGCTACAAACGGCGTTCTTGTCGGCGGCGCTTTGGCCGCACAGACCGGCACGGAAGTCGAGCAGGGTAAGTTCAACGTGCGAATCACAGATGTCATGACTGTGAAGAATAACACATGTAAAACTTCCAAGACGGCAGTCGGAACAACCGGTGCCGAAATCGGGGCTATCTATGTCAAAAATGCAAACGGTTCTCTCGGTACAAAAATCGAGCAGGATACAGACGCCGCTGAAGGCACATTTAAGTATGATCCTGCAACACAGGAAATTACTGTTTCCGGAATCGCTGACGGAACGGAACTCGTTGCCTTTTACGATGTAGAAGTCGAATCCGCAAAAATTTCCAATGACTCCGACAAGTACAGCAAAGTATTAAAACTCTACATTGACGTAGTCTTGCAGGATTCCTGTGATGTGGAGTATGCCGGTCAGGTTATTATTCAGCGAGCCGATGTATCCGGCGAATTTGAATTGTCCCTTGGCGGTGAAAACTTCGCGCACGCCTTTACGGCTGAGTCTCTCGCCGGCGGCTGTACCGGTTCTACCAATCTCTGGGATTTGATCGTCTACGGAGTCAACTGATGAACTACCGGAGGGTGCATATACTGCACTCTCCGATTAAAAAGGAGGTCACAGATGGCAGGTAAAGTACAAAAGCCTTGTAAAATATGCGGAAAACTGTTTACTCCGTGCGCAGATTGCGCAAATGATAAAACAATGTTTCACTGGAAAAAAATCGCCTGTTCGCCGGAGTGCGCAAAAGAATACTTCACAAGAATCGAAGCATCCAGACAACCGTTTTCCGTCAAAAACGAATATAGGAGGCCGTGATGAATATCTATTTGGACAATGCAGCCACTACCGAATTATCCTGCTCTATGAAGCAATATCTAACGTCTGTTTTAGACTTGTGGGGTAATCCGAGTTCTTTGCATTCAACCGGAGAAAAAACCCGACAACTCATATCCGATGCGCGACAATCAATCGCTGCGTTCATCAATGCAAAACCGGAAGATATTTATTTCACACCATCCGGATCCGGCTCTAACACTTTAGCCATCAAGGGTCTTACTTCTGAAAATCCGCAGACAAACCACTACGAAGTCTTCTGCTCTCCGACTGCTCATAAATCAATGCTTCTTGCATGTAAGTCATGTATCTGTCACACTTTACTGAAAGTAAATTCCTTCGGAGAATTAGATATCGGCTATTTAGAAGATATTCTTGCAGAACACAATCACTTAAAACCGCTTGTCTGCATAGAAGCAGGCAATTCGGAAATCGGTACTATCAATGACGTAGTAACCATTGGTTCTATTGTACATAGATACGACGGAATTCTAATCGTTGATGCAACCGGCTATATTCCGTCTTATAAAGTCAATATAGCGCAATGGGAAAAATATGTAGATTTATTAACTTTCAGCGGACATAAACTTCATGCCCTGAAAGGAATCGGCGTGTTATGGAAACATCAAGATACTCAATTGACGCCTCTTATCTACGGTTCCCAAGAGCAAACCCTGATTGGCGGCACAGAAAATATCCTCGGAATCGCTTCCCTTCGTAAAGCCGTCGAAACCTACAACTACTCTTCCGTTACCCCCAATAACAGAAATCATATATATCATTACATCATCCATCATATTCCGGACAGTTACCTGATCGGCGCCCCCATTGAATCAGGAAAGAGGTTACCGCACAATCTCTACCTATGCTTCAAAGGTGTCGAAGGCGAATCACTAATGATTCTGCTGGACCTAAACGGTATTCAGGTCAGTACAGGCTCCGCCTGCAACAGCCGGAATCTATCTGCATTTCCTGCCTTGACAGCTATCGGAATGGATGAACACGATATTCATAGCTGTATCCGCTTAACCCTCTCCGGTAAAGAAACAACCGCAGAATTAGATTATGTATGCAATAAGTTAAAACAGTGCGTTGAATTTCTTAGAAAACTAAATACAAAATGAAGCTTAATAAGCTACGGAACAGGAGTCCATTATGGAATTTACAGAAGTATTAAACTATTGTTTGTATGTTGTGCTAACGGTCATTTTACCGGTAGTCGCCAAATATGTTGTTGATTTTGCGAAAACCAAAATCAAAGAAAGCAATTTCATTGAAGAAACCGTGAAAAATGAATATGTCAGCAGTCTTGTACAAGACGCTCTGTCTAGTGTGATGGATGCCGTCCTGTACGTGAATCAAACCTTTGTTGATACACTAAAAGAAAACGGCGAGTTTACACAAAGCGCATGGGCGGAAGCAAAGCAAAAAGCGTATCATGCCGCTCTACTTACTATTTCCGAGGAATCTAAAAAAGCAATTGACGAACTCTACGGATCGTTTGATAAATGGCTGCAATTAAAAATCGAATCTTCCGTAAACAAGGCTAAGAAACAGCAGAGGTGATTTCTATGAATCTATCTATCAGCAACAACGGTCTTTCTTTGATCAAACGATTTGAGGGCTGCCGCTTAACCGCCTATCAGGACAGTATCGGTATCTGGACGATAGGATACGGTCATACATCCGGCGTCTCAAAAGGTCAGACAATCACACAGGTTCAAGCTGACCGATATCTGAAAGCAGACTGCGCCAATGCAGAAAAAGCAGTAAATAAATATCACAGTAAGTATCATTGGAACCAGAACCAATTCGATGCACTTGTCAGCTTCACATTTAACTGTGGAAGCGGAAATCTGAAAAAACTGTTAAATAACGGACAGCGTACCATCGCACAAATCAGCGCGAAAATTCCGGCGTATAACAAAGCCGGCGGCAAGGTACTGCGTGGTCTTGTTAACAGACGTGCGGCAGAAAAAGAACTGTTTGACAGACCGGTCAGTTGTCCTTAACAATTTCATATAGAAAGGCAATTTTTTCATGAACGATATTGCTGAATTAACCAACATAGATTTTTCGTATGTATTTCTTGCTGTGTTTGCCATTCTTATCGGCGTAAAAGTAATCGTTTCTCTCTTTGAGTGGATCATTGAACGGGTCGGATTGGAAACAAAATGGATGAGAAAGAAACGGCAGGAACATGAATTATTACTTCAGACTTCCCGGAATCTTACCACCCTGCAGGCAAAACATGAAAAAGAAGTCGCTCGCTCCGACCGGCGTGACGAGGAAATTTCTAATGATATCAAAAAGTTAACCCTCATGTTCGTAGATAAAGAAATCGATGATCTGCGCTGGGAAATCAATAACTTCGCCACCAAGGTAGCCGAAGGGAAACCATGCAACAAAGACAGTTTCGTACACTGCATTCATATGTATGAGAAATACGAAAAAATACTGGAAGAAAACGGGCTCGAAAACGGTGAAGTCGAAATATCCATGGAAATCATAAACGACGCATATAAACAAAAACTAAAAGACGGATTTTCGTAAGGAGCAAATGAATATGATTAAATTTATTAAAATGAAAAAGAACGAACTTAAGGTTAAATCAATGTTGTACGGTACAATTGTCTCCCTTATCGACGACCGTAAGGATATCTTGGAACTGATACAGAAACTGTATACAGCTTTAAAAAGTGTCCCTGCGGAAGAATTGCGGAGCGAACTGATTAACAGACTGGCTGAAATGATCCATGAAGGAAATGAAAACGCAAGTGAGTAGTTACAAAGCAAAAGGAATATACCGGACACTGTCGGAAACATCGTGGAGTCTGATGCTGTTGTGACGGCAGTTAATGGGTTAAATAACCTTCTTTCTGTTGTCAACCATGTCACCGACAGCCTTGGAACTCTGGGAACTGTCGGACTTGGCGGGATATCATTATTCGTTAAAAAACTTGGGAGCAAATATGTATTTTGATAAAACATTTTTAATGAACAATATGAACCACGATCAATCCAATTAAGATGCAGTATCTTTCTAAACGTGCGTTTTTCCTTTTCATAAAATTAACGTATGACTTATTATAATATGGACCATCTTTTACTAATCCTGTCAAGGTAAAATTACACATACTTTTTTCGTGTCGTGATGCACTTTCCTTATTAATCGCGCCGACAAATAATAAAATGCTTTTTATTCGTTGTTGACCATCAATTATAAGTAAATATGAATCACTATCTTCATAAAACATTAATGACGGAATTGGCAGTCACAACATTAAAGACTCAATAAACTTTCTTGCTTGTTCTATCTTCTAGTTCTAAATCTGTCAATCCAAATCATACGATCTAAACACAACTGAAATCTCTCGCCAAGACTATAAAAGCAGAAGGTACTATTTAAGAAAACTTAAAAGCCAATTTTACAATTTTTACAATGCCATGTTTTTGATGTTCCACCAACGGCAAACACTCCCCATAATGATACTGATCCAGCCTTAGATAAGCCAGAAATCTTTTTATAATTTGAACCATATTTAGTATAATGCCTTATAAGATTGCCATTGTAATTATTAACTAAATTGTATATGTTAATAATCAAACTTTAAACATATGTTCTCTGTAGTAATATTTTCAATTTGATGATATGATATATGTAATTAGTATATC
>VSOA01000320.1:3693-3964 GCA_009774585.1 Lachnospiraceae bacterium | reverse complement strand
CCGCATTCCATTCGCGCGTGAAATAGAAGTCAGCGCAAAAAATCCCTCCGTAATTACCGTTATCATAAACGCTTGTATGCGCCGCAGGAGCAATACTGTCCGCAAATGATTCGCTCACCCAGACCATCTGTGCTCCAGCCCGCTCATAACCTTCCCAGAAACCGCACAGACGAAAATCTTTTTCATAGGCGACATCATCCACCAAAATACTCAGATGAATCGACGTTCCCAACTTGCAGGGAAGTCCTAATGCCTCAAGTACGAGCGAACT
>VSOA01000320.1:0-3683 GCA_009774585.1 Lachnospiraceae bacterium | reverse complement strand
TACTCGCAGCAATTTCATCCGTCTCCTGCGGCATAGTGCCCACAGACGGATAGCATAGAAAACTCTTGGCAGAACCGTCCTGCGCAAACCGCACCTCAGTACCCAGCTTAGCCAATTCCTCATTCACTGCCATTCCCACAACTCTCGTATGATAGACCGCTTTCGGCGTATCACATGCCGCCAGCAGATCGTACTGTTCTTTTGTCAGAAATTTGATATTGCCATGAGAGGTGCCGTAATATCTCTGCAAAACCTGCTTGTTCTGATCGAGAAAACCGCCCGACACGGCAAACAATGCCGCGAACAGGCTCGTCGTTAACACGACCGCAAGGATAACGAAAATATTTTTCCCTCTGTCGGCACGGATGCGCTGTGCCGACAGCTTCTTCACGGCAGCGTTTGCATTATTTTCAAATGGAAATGTCATGTAACCTTCACCCCGTTTTATACTTTTGTTGCTCTTTATACCACATCATAAAGTATAAATGTTACAGAAATCTCCGAATTTATTCATAAATCTGCTGCTCTGTTTTCAGTTCTTTACGCCTGCGTGCAATCCGAAGTATACCGAACGCACAGGCAGCGGCGATCAAAAAATTTATGATGCCGAATAAATTGATATAAATGTGATACTGACGCATTTGAAAAAGCATAAACATATTGTAGCACCCAAAATATAAATTCAACCCGCCAATCATCGCAACAAATCTGATAATCTGTGTCAGATAACGGATACGGGACGCATAGTCCGAAAATAACTGAAAAGTCTCTCCCGACGCTTTTTTACGGAAATATACCCAGCGCGACATTGTCCCCACTTGTTCCGCGCCTGTCTCTTCAAGAAACGTAATATACTTTTCATTCTCCACTCCGTTGCATCTACTGTCCAAAAAGTCCAGACAAATCTGGTATTCTCCCGGAACGCTGTCCTCAAATTCATACCGGCACCATCCGACTGCCACTAACGCTAACCCTTTTGCAGCCATTTCGTTCAGCCACTTCTCCTCTTTATCGAAATCCCATACCCAAAACCATTTATGAATTACTTTTCTCATTTTCCATCCTCTCTATCTCGTCAAAATACGCGTACCGTTTTCAATCAATTCCTGTAGACGGTCAATCTCGCCTTGCAGCATCCTTTTCCCTTGTTCCGTAATCAAATATTCTTTTTTCCTATTGCCCTTGTCCTGAGAAAAGCTTCTCCCGGAAATGTTTTCTTCCGCCGCTGCGACAATCCATTCTTTCTCCAAAAGCGTATTGATCGCCCCATAAAGCGTACCCGCCGCCAATTTTACTCTTCCGTTTGAAAGCTGTTCCACGTTCTGCATGATGCCATAGCCGTGCATAGGTTCCATAAGTGACAGCAAAATGTAATAAACCGCTTCTGTCATCGCCGGATTTGCCATTCTTTCATCCTCCCTCTTTTATTATATCGTAATACGTTATATCGGATAACGATATAATTATTATAACGGCAGCCGATATAGTTGTCAATCCTTTTGGTATACTTACCGTGATACATCATGGAAAATAAAGTAAAAAAACTGCCCTGATATGAATCAGGGCAGTTCCTCCACCATGGCAATCGCCTGCTCGATGATATTTTGGAACATCTCAATCAATACGCCTTTTTTACTGTCGTCAATATCCATCCTGTCAATGATATCGCTGTAGACCTCTGCAGTCCCCATCAGGGAATCTTCAACCTGCTTTACATACCCCCGGTTTCTCTCCACTGCGCTTTCAATCGCTTCCCGAACCTCAACCGTACCCGAAGCGCTTCTCTTCACATCGTCAAAATATCTGCCGGTCTGTTCTATGCTCTTAATACTGCAAAGCACTGCTTCGTCAGAAGCATCGATAAACTTGTTGAGCTCTTCGCTTTGATGCTCCACCTCCATAATACTTGCATGAATACTCCCAACCATATCACGGCTCGTCTTTGCAAGTTTCCCTACTTCCACTGCAACGACCGCAAATCCTTTGCCCTGTTCACCGGCTCTCGCCGCCTCAATACTCGCATTCAGTGCAAGAAGGTTTGTCTGGTCAGCAACCGCCCTGATACCGGTCAGACTATTTCTAATACTGTCCAGCGCACCCTGCAGCATATCGAACGTCTGAGACATATTCTTAAAATTTTCCTGCAGGAGATTGGAGTCTTGTTTCAATTGTTCCATCTGCCGCTGCGCCTCTGTGACAGATTCATCAATCTCTGCCTCCACGTCGCTAAAATGTTCTGCTGCCGCTGTAATCTCCTTGAATCCATCCTCCAGAGCGCTCACTTCGCCCTGCGGTCCGATCATTTCTTCTTTCAATCCCGAGAGTCTTTCTGTCGCGTAGCGCATCTGCTGTGTCGTCAGGAAAACATCCTCCGCCAGTTCGTTGACAACCTTATATACGCTCTTCAGTGCATAATCCATGGGATGCTTATCAAAATCTGCCTGCTTCTTTGCCGCCATAGCGGATGATGAATCGTTATCTTTGTTTTTCTTTCCGGAGTTGCCAAATAGTTTAGTCATGTCTTCCTCACCCCCTACTCAAATGCCAGACAGCACATTGTCTGATTAACAAACTGTGTATTGTAATGTTCGCCGACACCAACCATACCCGCATGTGAAAAGCTGCGGCACATCTCAGCAAGATAACTGTCCCAGTAATGATCCTCATTAAACATAATATAACGGAACAGACAGTTGACGGAAAGTACTGCCGATGCATTGCCAAGGTCGCTTTTAATCCTTGAAATCGTATCCTGTACCACTTCCTTATAGTCATCCATGCTCAGTATAGTAAGGAAGTCCATCTTATTTGCTGGGCGGAATGTCGTAATGCTCCCATCCGCTTCAACACCTTTAATAGAAACAATATATGTATCGGAACCGCAGACATGCCCAAAGGGATTCTTAAAAGTCTGTGTGGTAATCTTATCTCTGCTGATTCCCAATTCGGAAGTATATACTTTCTCAGCAGACATGTTCTCCAGCGTGCGGATTCTGTAATCCTTCGGTTCCGCCTCCGTAACCATAAACTGCTTCTCCGTTCCCTGCGGCTGTATGTATATATTTTCCTTGTACGCTTTTATTTTTCCTCTGAGGTTTTTAATCATGAAAAACGCACACGCATCCTTATAGACTTTTCCATTGCAGGCAACCGCCGAAGAATTACTTGTACCTCCTGCAAGATCGTATCCCAAAGGACAAAGGTAGTTGGACAGTGTTGTGACCGCACGAACGTCTACTCCTGCCGAACAGATATCGAAACACGCCGTACTTCCCCGTTCACCTCCTACTGTCTTCACAGCATTCTCAAGTCTCCTGATATATTTAATCGGCATGACAGATGCCTGTTCAAGAACGTCCGCCACCACCTTAATATTTTCTTTCAATGCAATAATCGTAATTCCTTCATCATAGAACTGTTTGCCAATATACGCCTGCCCAACACCGCCCATCGATGCAACACCGGGGAAAGTTTTCTCGATTACATCGGCCGCGTGCTCAAGCATATCCTCACTCGCGACAGAAAAAAATAGCGCCTCCGGTTCTTTAATACTCCTTAATGCCGCCGACACATCACCTTTCAAGCTGCTGCCGCATTCAAACTTCATATAAGTGACCTCCATTCTACATATCATATTTTTTCGTTCATTCATAAATTCTTTTGACAGTCAGACAAATATAATC
>VSOA01000319.1 GCA_009774585.1 Lachnospiraceae bacterium | reverse complement strand
AAGAAAACCGATGGTTTCGACAGTATTCAGTCTATACCATCGGTTTCTTTGTGTCAAGCCGACCTGTGAACAGTAACCCTCCGCCTGTTTCACCGGCGTATTCTTCATGTTGTCAATCTCCCGCATCGCGTCGCGTGTCTGCCGTACTTCCATAATTTTACGAAGAATGGCATTGATGTCTTCCGGTGAAAACAAATCCAGACATTTCATCAGACTGTCCAGATCATTCAGATCAATATTAACCGTTCCCACGGAAGTACTGACTCTGATCCAGTCCGGATTCGCACTGCCGCCGATGGTAATCATATTGCCATATACTGCATCCTTTGTCACAGATACGCTTACACCATTATGAATAACCGTCCTCTCTACCTTACCGCCCGCTTCCGGTTCTTCCATCTGACGGAGTATAATGCCGATAGAATCAGTGGCTCCGCATGTCTTCTGACCAGACTTCATATATTCGTCCGCCTTCTTAAGCTGCGCTGCAAAAGAGTACGCGTCCGCACCGTCTCCTTCAAGTCCCATCTGTTCTCTTCTTGCCGCTGTCTCAACATATTTCTTTAGCTGTTTTGCCGTGTTACTGTTACCCGGTGCGCTTACCGGATAGAATTGGTGAAACGGATTGTTCGTTATCATCTTTATGCCCCCTCTATTATGACATGCCGTCTGCCGTCTCAAGTGCAAACTGTTCTATTCTGTACTCCGTCTGTTCCTGAACCTTGGTCGTATCCACACAGTATGCCTCCTGCCTGCCGTCATCATACTTTGCTTCCACGTAGACATGATCCCCTTCCAGCTTACCTTTCAAAGTATACCCCTCCGTCACGGCAATCTCTATGTTATCGCTCTCTTCATAACTCATATTTCTCACCTCCGCAGACTGTACGGCTTCACGACCTGCTGCCTCATTGACGCGGATTCTCGCCGCATTACCTGTCATATTAATGCCCGCCGCGCGCCCACCGGGACTTACATTGTTTTCCGCCTCCGGAGTTCTATTCTCTTCTGCCTGCGATTTCAGGTTCTGCATCAGACTTTCCTGAAATTTCTCTGACTGCCCTGCCTTTTTTCTACCTGCATACTCCTGTATCTGTGTTTTGCTCTTAACGCCTATTTCTTCTATGCCCATAAGCTCTACGGCCTCCCTTCCGTAAGAATCTTCTTTACTTCTTCCCTGCCGCGCCTCAGTCTTGTCTTGATGGTTCCTTCCTTCTCGTTCAAGACACCCGCTATTTCCTGTATGGAATAATCCTCATAATAGAAAAGATAGATCGGATTGCGATAATGCATCGGCAGCTTCAATACGGCATCCAATGTCCTGTCGTCTTTTATCTGATATGGCAGATAAATGTTCTTTGTCTCCGCAATCAGCGATTCATCCAGTCCGACCGTTTTCTGATGCCAGCTGCTCTTCAGAATATCCATACATATGTGAATGGTCGTGCGTATCAGCCACGCCTTCTCATGCTCTTTGCTGAGAATCGGTTTCTCATCTTTCATGTAGCGCAGAAACGCTTCCTGCACCGCATCCTCGGCGTCCGCCCGATTCCTCATATTAGAAAAAGCAATCCGATACAGCATCGTCTGATATTCCTCTACCAGATCATTCCATCTCAGCTCTTTCTCAAACTTGTGCTCCATTCCGTCAAAATCCCTTGTTTTATCGTGTATATTTTTCATTCTATCACGCTTCTACCAGTAATACGAATGAAAAACGGGAAAAGTTTCATTTACTGAAAATTTTCCCGCCTTTTCTTTTTTCTGTTTCTCTTAACAGTCTCTCTTATCCGTTATCGCGGCACATAGCCCGATTGCCGCCACGAACATAATGAGCGATGCCGCTAAGGCAATTCCTCCGATCAGATTCAGATTCCTTCCCACCGTCTCCATAAACTGCTGCAATTTCTCAGGCTCCTTCATGATTTCCTTAGACAAATTTGCCGTGACAAAGAAGAAGCACATTCCCGGAAGCACTCTGATGATACCTAGAAGGTTCTGTGCAGTGTTTTCCCCGAACAGATAGAAAAACACATACTCCGCCGTCATAATGAAAATGCCTACCGCCAGTGCTATCAGACATAACGGGATATCCATTGCACTGCTTTGAAATCCGAACAGACGGAAAGCCGCCAGCGCCCCTGCTCCCAGCACCACTGCAATCATAATCAAAGACATGCCGTACAGAAACCTTCCCGCCACTCTGTCCCTTGTGGGCGCCGGAAGAAGCTGTAGAAAGCCCGTCTCCTCACTCCTGCACGAACCGAAGGGCGAGCAGGAAAAGATAATCATCATGAATACCATATAAGAAAAGGGCACCACCGCACTGTACTCCCTGATATCGGAATCCGGCACAATCATAATAATCACAATCAGCAGTAAAAACACCGGCGTAAACAACATCTGCTGTTTCGTCTTCACATAATCTATCTTCAAAAAATGTAATGCTTTCATCAGTTTTCCTCCTTGTCCTTGATATAATGAACCACAATCTCGTCTATCGTCGGCTTCTCAAAATGAAACTCCTTATTGAGCAAATCCGCCCGGTCGCTCGGCAGGATTGCCTCAAAACCGTATGCATTATCCATAATACCGATGAGCGCCTTCTGAAGTTCCGGCGTCACGACGCTTCTCTCACCCTTCACAAGCAGATAGTTCTCTAACAGTTCATCCTTCGCGTCATAGAGCACCTTTTTGCCCTCATGGATAAAAAAGATATAGTCCGCTATCTGTTCCAAATCGCTTAAAATATGCGTGGAGAAAATCACACTCCGCTCCCCGTCGGCAATATACTCCTGCAACAGTTTTAAGATTTCCAGACGCACTACCGGATCAAGCCCGTTGGTCGCTTCATCTAATACCAGAAGCTTCGTTTCTCTGGCAAGCACCGCCGCAAACATCAATTTCACTTTCATACCCTGCGAGAAGTCCTTGACCTTCATCTTATCGGACAATTTCCATTTATCCAGCAGCTCGTTAAATTTCTCCACAGAAAAAGTGCTGTAGAAATTTTTCAGAAGCCCGCGTATATTTCTCACCGTAAAATTATTGGGATAATAAAAGTCACCGCCAATATATCCGATACATTCCTTATAATACACGGCGTCTTCTTTACACGTAATACCATCCACCCGGACTTCTCCTTTGCTGCTCTTACATATATTTGTGATGATATTAAGCGTTGTACTCTTACCCGCGCCATTCTGCCCCACATACCCCATAATGTATCCCTTAGGCAGAACAAAATCAATATTTTCAAGACTAAAATTCTTGTAATGCTTTGATACGTTATGCACTTCTAACAGTTCCATCGTCTTATCATTCCTTTCCTTGTGCCGCGTCCCCGGCATGTGTCCCATTCTGTTATGTCCCAGTCCGCCATTCGCTGCAGCTTACGACTCCTGCAGCAGGTTGTGGAAAATCCGCATCAGTTCTTCCTTCGGCAGTCCCATCACCCGCGCCGTCTCAATGGCAGTGCTAAGTCCCTCCTCAATGCGCATCAGATACTGTTCCTGTAACATGCTGTTATCTTTGGAGAGCACTACGCTTCCCTTGCCCTGCATAGTCGCGATAAATCCTTCCTCTTCCAGATCACTGTAAGCTCTGGTCGTGGTAATCACGCTGACTCCCACTTCCTTGGCTAGCTGCCTGATGGAAGGCAGTGTACTTCCTTCGGGAATCTGCCCGTTTAAAATCTGCTCCTTCAACTGCTCCTTAATCTGCGCATAGATTGGCAGTTCGGATTGATTCGATATGATAATTTTCATTGGTTAACCTCCTCGCGGCATCCTGTCGTCACAGTCTGTCACGGTCTAAAGTATATACTGTTTATATATCATTATATACAGTATATGCAATTTGTCAACACAATTTTATAAAAATTGAAAATACAGAGGCTGTAAAAAATCTTGTGTCTATGAACAAAAAATTTTCTTGATATGAATTAGATATGTAGAAAAATGTTGTCA
>VSOA01000318.1 GCA_009774585.1 Lachnospiraceae bacterium | reverse complement strand
GCTTTATAGTGCGGATGGAATTATCTGTATGGAAATAAGATACATCATTGCTGGGTTAGACAACAACGTACCTCTGGAAAAGCTTATTTACAGCCTGGGTACGCGAAGCGCAGAGCCGGATATCGTACAATTTGCAGACGTTTTTACGATTGCCAAAAGAAGCGGCGGTAATATCACGGAAATCTTGCAAAAGACAGTGACGGTGATAGAGCAGAAAACAGAAACCGACAAAGAAATACAGTTGATGATCAGCGCTAAGAAGCTGGAGCAGAAAATTATGAATATGGTTCCTTTTCTGATTATTTTCTATGTGAGCAGTACATCCAAAGGATTCTTTGACGTACTGTACCACAATCTGGTCGGTGTGGTGATTATGACAGTCTGTCTTGGATTTTATGCGGCGGCATATTTGATGTCCAAGCGGATGGTTGAAATAGAGGTCTAAGAAGGAGGGATGTGTAACCAATGATTTATGCATACATAACGATGCTGGGGATTTATATAATTCTTTTCGTCCTGTCGTATAAGGAAGAGGAAAGAAATCCGTTTCGCAGAATGGCACTCTACATCATGCGTAGGCGGCGTAGTATGTCACAGCATAAGTCTGCCGGGAAACATAATTGGAAAAGAGACTTGCAGGAGAGGCAGTTGAGGAATAAATTCAAAACCTTACAGCCAACGATGGCAGTAACGGCACAGTTGAAAGAGTATTATGTGTCGCAGTACAGCATGGTTCTCACAGTAGTGTTTGCGGGGGTGCTGATTAGTCTGGGGGTATGGATCAGTGCACACAGCGGTTCTTTGTTGACAGAGGGCTGCTATATACAGAGAAATTCATATGGAGAAGGGAATATACCGATTGAACTGGCGGCACAGATTGAAGGAGAGGAGGAAGAACTTTTTCAGTATGTGGTGGAAGAGCGCAAATATACGAAAGAAGAGGCAGAAGCATTATATGAAGAAGCATCCGCATGGCTGCCGGAAGTAATTTGCAAAGATAACGACAGACTGGAAGATGTGCAGACCGATTTGGACCTTGTGACGCAGGTTGACGGATATCCATTCGAGGTATCTTGGGAGAGCAATAATTATTTACTTGTAAATACGGACGGTACGGTAGACAATGACGATTTGCAGGAGAGTACGGTGGTTATGCTGACAGCGCATTTTCGGTATGAAGAGTGGACATGGGACTGCCAGATACATGTGCAGGTAAATCCGGTCAGCTATACGCATAGAGAAATGGTACGGAACAGAATTGAGGAACTACTTCATGCAGAAGAGGAACGTACCGGAAGTAAAGAGATTATGGTACTGCCGGACAGTATGGAATCTCAGCCGATTGTCTAGCGGGAAATCGTAGAGGACAGCAGCGGATATCTGATGATGCTTATTTTGCTGGCAGCAGGACTATTATACTTGGGGCGAGGCAGGGAAATTGACAAACAGATGGAGAGACGGAAGAAAGAACTTTTGCTTGATTATCCTGAGATTGTCAATAAGCTGCTTCTCTATATGGGTGCGGGCATGACGATACGCAATGCCTTTGCCAAAATGGGGGAGGATTACAAGAAACAACAGAAGGAAAGGAGGCGGTATATCTATGAGGAAATATTGATTACATGCCATGAACTGCAAAGCGGACGTTCTGAGAAAGAAGCCTATGAGCACTTTGGCAGACGTTGTCAGGTACAAGTGTATATGAAGCTGAGCACACTGCTGTCTCAAAACATCAGAAAGGGCAGTAATGATTTACTGAGTATACTTCGTCAGGAGGCAGATAATGCGTTTGCAGAGAGAAAGAACATGGCAAGGAAACTGGGTGAAGAGGCGGGCACAAAACTGCTTCTTCCGATGATGATGATGCTATGCATCGTTATGGTAATTATCATGATACCAGCATATTTTTCTTTTGTTGTATGAGAACATGCTGTAGGGAAAGGAAAAGGAGAATAAGACTATGAATCGAACAAGTACAAGAAGGAGAGAACGAATGGGCAGTAAAAAAGAAAAAAGAGAAGAAGGAAGACTGAAAGGGCTGCACGAGTTCATAAAAGATGAGGAAGGAATGGGAACGGTGGAAATCATACTGATTATTGTGGTGCTAATCGGATTGGTGATTATCTTTAAGACCCAGCTTCGCGCTTTGGTGGAACGGGTATTTGATAAGATTACCCGTGACAGCAATACGGTAATGTCATGAGGAAGGGGTACATAACCGTATTCCTCACATTATCGCTTACATTGATTCTGTCCCTTGTATTCACGGTAATAGAAGGGGCACGAATCAGTGCTGTCAGAATGAAATTTGAGTGTGTGGCGGATATTGGTATGAATTCTGTTCTGGCAGAGTATCACAGGGAACTGTTAGAGCAGTATGATTTATTGTTTGTGGACATGTCATATGGAGGGAGTTCTGCAAATGTCGGTAATACAGAGGCGCATTTGTACAGTTACATGCAGAAGAATCTGCAATTGCCGATAGGCGGCAGAAGCGGAGGTATTAGGGATTTCCTAGCCATGGATGCAGGTCAAGTGCACATTGGAAAGTATTCTCTGGCGTCCGATGAAGGGGGACAAGTTCTTAAGAGACAGGTAACGGATTATATGTCCGACTATCCGGTGGGGGCTATCCTTGAGAAAATTCAGTTTGGTGTATCGGAACTTGAGCGTTACGGGTTAGAGACGAAAGATACCGAATCCGAGAGAAGAGGACACGAGGCGCGCATTCAGGAAATCGGGCTGCCTGTACAGGAAGTGGAAGAAGGGGTATATGAGGAAGTGCCCTTGGATAATCCGGCAGACATAGCTAATGCCACAAGAAGCAGCGGCGTACTGAATCTAGTGGTAGAGGACAGCTCGGGGTTATCGGCGGTCAAAGTACCGCTGAATGATTATATTTCCCATCGGACGCTGATGCAGGGAACTGGCATGTGTGCGGAAGCGGCAGCAATATCGGGAGAGCCAAATGAATTGGTATTTCAGGCGTATCTGTTTGAGAAATACGGTTATTACGGGCATGAGCTTGATAAATCGTTGTTCAAATATCAGTTGGAGTACATATTGGCGGGAGAAGATACCGACTGGAAGAATTTGGAGTATGTGGCAAAGAGAATTCTCAGATGGCGTGAGGCGGCAAATGTTCTATATATATTGACGGATACCGCTAAAGTAGCGGAAGCCGAAGCAATGGCATTGGCGTTGACGGCGGTGTGCTTGTGTCCGGAACTGGCGGAACCGGTAAAGTATACCATATTGTTTGCGTGGGCGTATGTAGAGAGTTTACAAGACGTAAAAACGCTGCTTTCCGGTGGCAGAGTGCCGATTTTCAAGACAGCGTCGGACTGGAAAACCGGATTAAACAGTATCAAGAACGTGAGGGGCAGCTTGGCGGAGGATGAAGGCGGCACTGGGCTCAGCTATCAGGATTATTTGCAGATTATGCTTTTTTTGCAGAATAAAGATACACGGACGTTTCGCGCAATGGACATTATGGAGATGGATATACGGAAGACGCCCGGCAACGCAAGATTTCGCATGGACGCATGTTTCGACACTTATCAGGCAGAGCTGTCTGTGACCAGTCGATTCGGCTATTCCTACGAAATGACCAGAAATTATGGATTTTATTAGGGCGGGAGGTGATAAAAGATGTCCTTTTTGCGATTAAAACAGTACAAATCTAACAAATCGACAGCACATTCTCTCCGGGCATATCTTGATACCGTTCAAGGTAGTCAAATGATTCTATCAATCTGCAAATCGTTAAAGAGGGCATCTTTTATCGGCTCTCGCAATATAATCGGTTTGCGAAAGAGAGGATCTATGACGTTGGAGGCGGCGTTTGTTCTTCCTTTTTTTCTGTTTGCAGTGATTAATATTCTATATGCAGTCAATATTATCGGAACGCAAAGCAGGATAAACGCCTTTATCTTATACACATCTGAACGATAAGACGAACTATACGGTGTAG
>VSOA01000317.1 GCA_009774585.1 Lachnospiraceae bacterium | reverse complement strand
GCGCCCAACTCTATTCCAAGCACATCCGGACTAATATACACCCTGAATACTTCGTTCATAAAAATATTCTGTAAATACTCCGCCGTACTTTTCTTCTTGGCGCCCACAACAATGGTCGTAGGAATCCCTCGTCCTACTTCTTCCGCATGGGACGGTCCCGACAGAACAGCAACCTCAGCCTGCGGAATTTCTTCTTCTATAATCTGTGACAAGGTAAACAATGTGTTCTCTTCAACACCTTTTGCCACATTGATAATAAGCTGGCCTTCACGCACATAAGGCGCCATACCGTGCGATGTACTGCGCGTATACGGCGACGGCACTGCCAGCACCAAAAGCTCCTTACCAGTTACAGCACTTGGCAGATCTGTGGTAAATTCCATGTCAGCCGGGAGCTTTACTCCGGGAAGCTTATCTTTATGCTCACGTTCCTTATCAAGCATCTCTATCTCCGCTTCCATAATCGACCATACCGTTACGTGATGTCCGTTCTTATGTAGCAAAAGAGCCAGTGCAATTCCCCAGCTTCCTGCTCCAATGATACTGATATCAGCCATTTTCCCCTCATTTCTGCGCTGTTTTCTGCGCCTCTTCGTTTTCCTTGTTTTTGTGGCTTAAATAAGTCTTGCGCTCAGTCCCGCCAAGCAGTCTTTTGATATTATCTTTATGTTTATAGTACGCCATAACGGTAAGTCCGCCCGCTATCACATACATCTCAACCAACAATTCCTGCGACATGCCGAAAATCCCCATCTGTCCCAGCACAACCAGTTCAATGAAGAAACCGGCGTATACGAGAAGAGAACCGAGCGATACATAATGCGTTGTAAAGAAAGCGCCGAAGAACAGTATCACACCCATCGGAATCAGATACGGGTGAAATGACAGAATCATACCTGCTGTTGCCGCAATCCCTTTGCCACCTTTAAAATGTAGATAAAACGGAAAATTATGTCCTAAAATAGCGCCTGTCGCCGCATAGATCTTAAGCAGGTATACCATGTCCGGATGCGTTTTGCCGAAAATCATTCCCGTCACAACAATTGCCAAAATACATTTCACAATGTCCCCCAATAGCACCAGCAGTCCCGCCTTCGTTCCGAGTACTCTCATCGTGTTCGTTGTACCGGCATTGCCGCTTCCATAATTTCTGATATCAATTCCGTGCAGTTTTCCGTAAATATATGCCGTCTGAAACAATCCGAACACATATCCGATTACCAAACAAATTATCCGTTCCACTTTTACTTGTTGTCCTTTCTCTCTCTAATGATAAATTTAAGCGGTGTCCCCCGAAATCCAAATGTTTCCCTGATCTGATTCTCCAGATATCTTGTATAGGAGAAATGCATCAGTTCCTTGTCATTGACAAAAATGACAAAAGTAGGCGGTTTTACCGATACCTGTGTAATATAATACAACCGCAGTCTCTTTCCTTTATCGGAAGGGGGCTGCTGCATTGCTACCGCCTCCGCCATAATCTCATTGAGTACACCCGTCGCCACCCGCATGGAATGATTCTCGTTGACGGCATCTATCATTTCGAACAACTTCGGCAGCCTCTGTCCGGTCACTGCGGAAATAAACAATATCTCCGCATATGGCATGAAAGAAAGTATCTGCCTGACCTTCTGCGTATATTCGTTCACAGTCTTATTGTCTTTCTCGATAGCATCCCACTTGTTAACGGCTATAATCGTCGCTTTGCCACGGTCATGGGCGATTCCGGCTATCTTGGCGTCCTGCTCCGTCACACCCTCCACAGCGTCTATCACAAGCACTATAATATCCGCACGTTCTACCGCCGCAACGGTACGAATGATCATATAGTGCTCCAACTCTTCTTTAATCTTATTCTTGCGCCGAAGACCTGTTGTGTCAATAAACACATACTCTTTGCCGTTATGGGTAATCTCCGTATCAATGGCGTCTCTTGTAGTGCCCGCTATATCTGACACGATAACCCTATTTTCGCCAATCAGCTTATTGATGATAGACGATTTACCGACATTTGGTTTTCCCACGATGGCGACCTTAATACGCTCATCCTCTTCTTCCACTGCCGTTTCCTTATCAAAATAAGAAGTAACCTCATCGAGCAGTTCGCCGAATCCCAGCTTGTTAATTGAAGAAATAGCAAAAGGCTCACCAATCCCAAGATTATAGAATTCATAGACGTCCGCCATATATTTATCGAAGCTGTCTACCTTATTAACCGTTAGAATCACCGGTTTATGAGAACGACGCAGCATATCCGCCACCTTGGAATCCGCATCTACCAATCCCTGTTTTACATCTACCATGAAAATAATGACGTCCGCCGTATCAATGGCAATCTGTGCCTGTTCTCTCATCTGTGAAAGAATGATGTCCTTGCTGTCCGGCTCAATACCACCCGTATCAATCAGCGTGAAATTCATATCCAGCCACGAAACGTCCGCGTAGATACGGTCTCTGGTGATGCCCGGCGTGTCTTTAACAATTGATATCTTTTCGCCCGCCAGTGCATTGAACAGCGTAGACTTCCCGACATTAGGTCTGCCTACCACCGCCACGATCGGCTTGGCTTTTCTCTTACTCATAGTGTTCTCTCCGTCTATTTACCTAATACTGTATGCACAAAGTCATACCCGCTTGATTTTACAATATCTACCTGTACTTGTAAAGCCTTTTCCATCTCCTCCACCGTCACATCATCCAGAAAATAGTCTTCTCCGCTGCGCAGTACATTCTGTGGAAGCAGTAATCTTCTACCGAGTCTCTTTCCTCGTAGCTGACATATAATGTCTTGTCCCGTTAAGAGTCCTGACACCGTGATCTGCTCTCCGAAGAAATCATTTCTGATTGCATAGACATGTATGTTAAGACCCTCAAACCTATTCATCATCTGCTCCGCCATATTCAGAATAAATGGATATGCCAGTCTGCCTGTCGCAATGGATATCTCCCCGCCGCATCCGTCGTACATCTCCTTATGCGCCTCAACTTCCCGCATCTCTTCCGTGAACTCGTCTATCAGCAGTCTGAGCATTCCCACACCGTTCTCCAATTGAAGATAGCCGTCGTAGCGCTCCGCCTCCGGCAACTCTTCCTCCGCCAATATATACCACTCATCAGAAGCATGAATAAAATGTATGCCGTACTCGGAATAGACCTTTTCCTGCCATCTGTGGATACAACGCAATACTTCCCTTGCATCTTCTATGTTAAACGGCTCTAAAGGATAAAGCCCTTCCCTGAACTTAGATAATCCTACCGGCACCACGGATACGCTTTCCAGATGCGGCAGATACGCAGTCAGATCCGATATACTGCGCTCCAGTTCCTCTCCATCATTAATGTTTTTACACAGTACAATCTGCCCGTTCATGGTGATTCCCGCCGCGTACAGTCTCTTAACCTGTTCGAGCGCCCGCCCCGCAAACCGGTTGTTTAACATCTGACAGCGAAGTTCCGGATTCGTCGTCTGAAAAGAAATATTGATCGGAGAAAGATGATATTTGATTACGCGTTCCACATCATCATCAGACATGTTCGTCAGTGTCACATAATTTCCCTGCAAAAAGGAAAGACGCGAATCGTCGTCTTTAAAATATAATGTTTCTCTCATGCCCTTCGGCATCTGATCTATGAAACAAAAAATACATTTGTTACGGCAGGAACGATAATCGTCCATCAGACCGTTCTCAAAAATGATACCGAGGTCGTCATCATAGTCTTTATCAATTTCCAAAAGCCACTCTTCCCCGTTCGGCTTGCGAATCAGCACTTCAATATACTCGTCCTGTATCAGATACCGGTAATCAAAAATATCCCTGATTTCCTGTCCGTTAACCGCAAGCAGGCAGTCGCCTTGTTCTATCCCCATTTCTTCCGCAATGGAGCCTTCTTCCGTATTCTGAATGATATGTTGTACTCTTTTCATTATTCTATTCCAATCACCCTGCTGATTTGCCCGGCAAACGCTGTATCTTACTGGCATGCAGACTTTGTGA
>VSOA01000316.1 GCA_009774585.1 Lachnospiraceae bacterium | reverse complement strand
GGCGTACAGGGAGCGGTGACAAATAAAGGAGAAGTGTTTGCAGTTCCTTCAGTACACGAATGGGAGAAGTATCCTCTGAAGGAGGCGATGGAGAGAGAATTGATGATGCCCGTTAAAGTTACGAATGACATTAACGCTGCTGCGGCGGGATATCATTCACTGCATCCGCAGAATGAAAATATGATTTATCTGTATACGGACGGGGACGGAATCGGCGCAGGAATCATTATAGGGCGGGAAGTCTATTCCGGGAGCGGAAGCTTTGCGGGGGAACTCGGGTATATGCAGCTTGGCGGACAGAGTGTGGAAGAATTGATGCACGATGGGGCAACAGATTTAAACGCGCTGCTGGGACAGATTACGATCAACTTGATCTGCATGTACAATCCGGAATTGATTGTGTTGGACAGTGCGGACGATTCGACAAAGACGCTTGAGAGCATTATGGAAGAATGCCGCCGGAGACTGCCGTCCGACGTGATTCCACGGACAGATACGGCAAGGACGAAAGAATATTACTTCAGAGGGCTCGGTAAGCTGGGCAAAGAACTTGTAGATAAGGATATCCGCGTAGTACAGTAGTCCTAGGTACGGCAGTCAGCGCGGGGCAGAAGAATTCCCTTAATACAGTCGGTACTGGCTTGATACACAAGGCATCTGAATGGGCTAAAAATGCTAAGCTAAACGGTTTGGCATTAGAAACACAAGACGATAATTTGTTGGCGTGCCGTTTCTATGCAAAATGTGGTTTTATAATTGGTGCAGTCAATACTATGCTATACAGAAACTTTGATAATGAAGAATTTGCTGTTTTTTGGTATTTACAGTTTTAAAAAGTGCGCTTTAGGTTCCAGTTAAAGGAGGCAATGAAAAATACAGTGGAACGCGCTTATTTATAATTTATGAAAGGAAGGGCTGCGTTTTTCAAAGGTAGTATAATACTTGAAACCGCAGTCTTTTAATATGTCCGCAGCGCGGTCGAAGGCATAAGCAATCTGCGCCGGGACATGTGCATCGGAACCGGTAGTGATGATTTCCCCGCCGAGTTCGCGGTAGCGTTTTATGACGCCGATGCAGGGATTGGGTTCGCGCATCCCTTTGGCGAGTCCTGCTGTGTTGATTTCGATACCTTTTTCCATAGAGATGAGCTGCTCCAGTATGCGGTCAAAAATATCGCGGTATGCCTCGTAAGAGTAACCTTTGTCTTTATCCGGACCGTAGCGCACCACATAGTCGAGATGACCGTATATGTCAAAATTACTGTAAACTTTCAGATTATCAAGAATAGACCCGAAGTATTCAAGGTAAGCTTCTTCCTGTGTTCTGCCTTCATAGAAAGATAACTGGTACGGATCCTTGCCGTTACATATATGGGAGGAACCAATAATGAAGTCATAGTCGTGTTCCTTGGCAAAAGCAGCATTTTTGCGCGATAAGTGTGGCTGCATACCTAGTTCCACACCGAAACAGAGCGTAATCTGATCGGCATATTTTTCTCTCAGTTTCAAGAAATCATACAGGTATGCGTCGGGATTTAAGTCCCAAAAACCGGCAGGGGATGATTCCGATACGGGATAATCGAAATCGTTGTGTTCCGTAAAGCACATGTGTGTCAGTCCTGCCTGAATTCCCCCTTTGACCATTTCCTCCATGGGAGTATCTGAATCGGCTGAGAAAGAAGAGTGTAAATGGTAATCTGCTGTAATCATGATGCGGGTCTCCTGATCATTATCCGTTTATTATTCATACAATTTAAGTGCGGGTGAAGCTTATGCATGACTTAAATGTAAACTGTATTTAATCATATTTTTTGTATGATTTGGTCTGTTTCTGCGTAACATAATTTACTATAACCGATTTTTTCACCAAAAACAATATTTCTTAATTATTTTCGATTTACGTCTTGAATTTTTGGGACAAATTGGGTAAAATAAATCTGCTGACTAAATTTTACCAATCTTATGCGTATGTGTGTATAGGATGGGCAAAATTATATAAAAAACATTATTTAGGAGGGACTAAAAAATGGCAGTAAGAGTAGCAATTAATGGTTTTGGCCGTATCGGTCGTCTTGCATTCAGACAGATGTTTGGTGCAGAGGGATATGAAGTAGTAGCAATTAATGATTTAACAAGCCCTAAGATGTTGGCACACTTGTTAAAATATGATTCTTCTCAGGGTAAATACGCTCTGGCAGATACCGTATCCGCAGGCGAAGATACAATTACAGTTGATGGCAAGACACTTAAAATCTACAAAGAGCCCGATGCAAACAACTGCCCTTGGGGTGAGTTGAAAGTTGACGTTGTATTAGAGTGCTCTGGCTTCTATACAAGCAAAGAGAAAGCACAGGCACATATTAATGCCGGCGCAAGAAAAGTTGTTATTTCTGCACCTGCAGGTAACGACCTTCCTACAATCGTTTACAATGTAAACCATGAGACATTGAAAGCTGAGGATACAATCATTTCTGCAGCTTCTTGTACAACAAACTGCTTGGCTCCTATGGCTAAAGCGCTGAATGACTTAGCAGGTATCAAGTCTGGTATCATGAGCACAATCCATGCTTACACAGGCGACCAGATGATTCTTGACGGTCCTCAGAGAAAGGGTGATTTGAGAAGATCCCGCGCAGGCGCTGTAAATATCGTTCCTAACAGCACGGGTGCAGCTAAAGCTATCGGTTTGGTTATTCCTGAGCTGAACGGCAAACTGATTGGTTCCGCACAGCGTGTTCCTACTCCGACAGGTTCTACAACAATCCTTGTAGCAACTGTTGAGAAATCTGTAACTAAGGATGAAATCAATGCAGCTATGAAAGCAGCAGCTACAGAGTCCTTCGGTTACAATGAGGATGAAATCGTTTCTTCCGATATCGTAGGAAGCACATATGGTTCTATCTTCGATGCAACACAGACTATGGTTGGCGAAGACAATCTGGTTCAGGTTGTTTCTTGGTATGACAATGAGAACAGCTACACATCTCAGATGGTTCGTACAATCAAATACTTCTCTGAGTTAGCATAAAAAAACGAGCAAAGCTCGTTTGCGAGATTTGCCTTCGGCAAACTCGGCGGGAAACAAACGGCAAATTATCAATTACTAGATTTGCCTTCGGCAAACTCGGTGAGAAAGTAAACGCAATACAAGATGTAAAATTTAGAGGCTCGGCCGTTGGGCCGGGTCTCTTTTTTCCGACAAGGCAATTTAGGAAAATAACAAATATATATTCAATAAATGAAATGATAAATCTTAAATTAACAAAATCAGGAGGACATAACAATGGCATTAAATAAGAAATCCGTAGATGATATTAATGTTAAAGGCAAACGCGTTCTTGTAAGATGCGACTTTAACGTACCGTTAAAAGAGGGTAAGATTACTGATGAGACACGTATCGTTGCAGCGCTTCCTACCATTAAGAAGCTGATTGCTGATGGCGGCAAGGTTATCCTTTGCTCTCACCTTGGCAAAGTTAAGAACGGTCCTAACGAAGGTGAGTCACTTGCACCTGTTGCAGAGAGACTTTCCGAGAAATTAGGCAAACCCGTTAATTTCGTAGCAGATTACAATGTAACCGGTGAGGCGGCTACAGTAGCAGTTGCAGCAATGAATGAGGGTGATGTAGTTCTGCTTCAGAATACACGTTTCCGTGGCAAAGAAGAGACGAAGCCCACAGATGCAGGCGAATCTTTTGCGAAAGAACTGGCAGATTTGGCAGATGTTTATGTATGTGATGCGTTTGGTTCCGCACATAGAGCACATGCTTCCGTAGCTGTTGTTACGAAGTATATCTCTGAAAAAGGCGGCGAGAATGCAGTCGGTTACTTAATGCAGAAGGAAATCGACTTCTTGGGCAATGCGGTTGAGAATCCGGTAAGACCTTTCGTAGCAATCCTCGGCGGCGCTAAAGTAGCTGACAAGCTGAATGTGATCAACAACCTGCTTGAGAAGTGCGACACACTTATTATCGGCGGCGGTATGGCATTCACGTTCCTGA
>VSOA01000315.1 GCA_009774585.1 Lachnospiraceae bacterium | reverse complement strand
TCGAAGCGTGGCTCAGTTTGGTAGAGCGCTGCGTTCGGGACGCAGAGGTCGCAGGTTCAAATCCTGTCGCTTCGACTGCAAAACGGAGACATTACTGTCTCCGTTTTTTACATCACAACACCTTATTAAGTTCCGCTGCCAATTCCTCTTTGGCTACTGCTCCTACGATCGTTGCCACCGCCTCGCCTTTCACAAAGACTTTCATCGTGGGAATGGACATTACCCGATACATTCTGGCAAGTCCGTCTTCCTCGTCAATATTACACTTTCCTACTTTAACTTTTCCGTCATATTCCTCTGCAAGCTGTGCTATAATGGGCGCCATCATCTTGCAGGGGCCACACCAGTCCGCATAGAAGTCCACCAATACCGGTGTTTGTGCTTCGAGAACCTCCTTGTCAAAATTTGCAGTTGTAAATTTGTGTTCCATAGTGTCTCCTTTCTGTGTCGCTTTCACGCTATCTTGAAATGATATATTTATAAATCGGATTTCCTATTGAAGAAAACTTTTCCTCGTACTCCGTCATCACATTACCACGCATCATCTCCTCATTGTGATGCAGATCCTCCGTCACACAGTCCAAGCGCCATCCGGCAGGTTCCAGTTCTTCCAGAGCAAATTGAAATAAATCATGATTATCCGTCTTAAACTCTATCACACCGTCTCTTGCTAGTATCTCATCATAACGATGCAAAAATTCGCGAGACGGCAATCTTCTCTTCGCATGTCTGTCTTTCGGCCATGGATCTGAGAAATTCAAATAAATCCTATCCACTTCCTCCCGTCCGAACACTTCTGTGATTTCCTCCGCCTCCATACGGATAAAATACAGATACGGTAAAGGATCCTGCTCCATCTTCTGGAGCCCTCTAAGTAATACGCTGGAATATTTCTCAATTCCTACATAATTAATATCCGGATTCATCTTTGCCAAATCCATAATAAATCTTCCCTTACCCATGCCAATCTCTATGCGGATAGGATGATGATTGCCAAAAAGCTCATTCCATTTTCCTTTATATTGATTCGGTTCATGTACTACATAATCACTTGCAGCAATCACTTCTCTGGAACCCGTTATGTTTCGCAGTCTCATTTGGACGATATCCTCTCACTTCCTAAACTGCTCCTATTGTACCACGCTTTTTTGTTTCCGGATAGATTAAAAAATACACCCCTTATTATTGCCATTGTATCACGCTAAACCCATATTTTGTATTTTTTGTGAAATTGCTACAGTTTTTTGACAAAATAGTGTATGATGGTAAATGGTAACAATGCAATTTGCGCCGTCATAAAATACGGTTTTTTAACATATACTTCTCTATCATGGAAAGGTCTGACAATGATGTTGTTTTTATCTAATATACGAATTCGGAAATCCGCAAGATATACGGCAGTTTGTGCACTGCTCGCACTTTCTGTCTTTTTTGGCAGTCTTTTTGGCTGCCCTATGACCGTTTATGCTACTTTGGAAGAATTGGAGGCAGAAGCTGAGGCACGCAGGGCTCTTCCGATTCAATCAAATGATATTGACAACTGGCCTGTCGGTCCGGTTGTCAGCGCGGAATCTGCTATACTGATGGACGCCAACACCGGCGTTATTTTGTATGCCAAAAATATCCATAAGAAATTATATCCCGCCAGTACAACAAAGATCCTCACCTGCCTGATTGCAATGGAACGTGGTAATCTGGACGATATGATTGAATTTTCCCATGAAGCAGTTTTCACTGTTCCTGTGGGAGGGTCTAATATGGGTATGGACGAAGGCGAGTCTATTACTTTGGAGGAAGCGCTTTACGGCATTCTTGTCGGATCTGCCAATGAAGTGGCAAATGCAGTAGGAGAATATATTTCCGGTTCTATTGACGATTTTGTTGATGATATGAATGAGCGCGCCGTCGAACTTGGCTGTACGGACAGCCATTTCATGAATACCAACGGACTCCATGATCCCGACCATTATACGTCTGCTTACGATCTTGCGTTGATTTCATGCAGCTTTTTCCAAAATGAAATGCTCTGCAAAATCGGTAACACCCCTCGTTATCATTTTGAACCGACCGCCACCCAGCCCGACGATTTTTATAAGCCTAACAAACATCGTATTATAAACGGAGAAATCCCTTATGAGGGAGTTTTAGGAGGTAAAACCGGCTACACCGACGAGGCAAGGCAAACTCTGGTAACCTGTGCAGAACGTAATGGAATGAAATTGGTCTGCGTCGTATTTAAGGAAGAATCCCCCAGTCAGTTTACTGATACCATTGAATTGTTTGATTATGGTTTTAATAATTTCCAAGTAATGAATATTTCTGAGAACGAGGACAAATACCAGATGGAAGTTTCCGGTTTTCTACAGACAGGCAACGATATTTTCGGAAACTCTAAACCGATTCTTTCCATTGATTCTGACAGTTACGTTATTATTCCAAATACAATTAGTTTTGAAGACATGGATTCTTCTATTGATTACAGCGTGTCAAATGATAATTGTATCGCAAAAATCGAGTACTCTTATTATGATACTTATGTGGGAAGCGCATATCTTATGCTTGCGACAGACAATACATCAACTTATGATTTTGATACACATATTGAAACTACCAATGTGAGTGTTGAGAAAACAGAAACAGAACCTTCCCACGAAAATACAATTTTTATCAACGTGAAAAAGGTTCTGATCGGTATTCTTATATTTGCAGTTACGGTTATCTTACTGTTCGTTCTCCGCGCACTTATCATGAACAATAATAACGCACGGCGCAGAAAAAACCGGGTAAAGCGTAAACAAAAGAGACGTGAACGCATACGTTCTAGTTTTGATGATTTCGATTTTTAGAAGCATGTTTATCTTTCTTCTGCTTCTTACTCTTCTCTTGTTTATTACGGATGCCTTCAACTTCTGCAGCCGTAATAAACTTTTCTGTCTTTACGACATATATTTTGCCTTCCTCCGCTTTGCGGATGCGAACCTTGGATTTCATATATCCATGTTTATCACAGTAAGACACATTATAGTAATGTTTTCCGTTGGTTGTAAACCAGCGGATTTTTTTGCGGGTATGCTTATGACACAAATAGCACTTTGTTTCGATTACGTTTTTATCTTCCAGAGCCTGAATCTTATCGTCAAAGGCACGTGAAATATACTTGGCATAATTATCAAAAATCACATGAACTTCCGACTCTTTATTACGCGGAAGATGAAATACATCAAAAGAATAATTCTCGAGTATCTTCATATCCATACAAGCAAGTATCTTTGCAGTATAATAAGCGTCGCTGAATGCCCTGTGAAACGGAATGTCTTTCTCAATGGACAGATAATCTATCGCATACTCTAAGGCCCTTCTTGACTTCCTGTCTTCATAAGCAATGCTGAATAGTTTCTGCACATCCAGAAACTTAATCGGTCTGTCCCCAAGTGGTTCCAACTTATAATACCTGATATTTCTCTGAAGTTCTGTCAGATCCAACGGTCCCCATGTGCAGAAAATATAATCCTCTCCGCACCACTCCCGAAACTCTTCCATCACTTCCGTAAAAGGACGACCTTTCTCAAGCTGTTCCATCTGCAAATGAATCAACCTTCTGGTAATGCGGTGCATTTCATGATATACCTGCGGTTTTACAAGTTCACTGAATTCACTGATCATACTCCGCTCATTATTCAGTTTAATGGCGCCAATCTCTACAATCTCAAAAGGGAGAGTCTTGACAGCCTCCTCCAGACCCGTGCTGCTCTGATTCCATTCCAAATCTAAAATAATATAGTTCATGATTGTTTCATCATAGCACAAATCATATTCTACTACAAGATGCCTCCATCTCCGGTTCTATCGGTATCGTATTGAAAAAACCGGTAAACACCATCATAGCTCTTCCAGAAATCAATCAATGGTGGTAAAATAATAAAAAAGAATGGTGTTAGTCAGTAACTGGGTCGGTATACCTTTAAGTCCGTTTAATGGGACATGAAAGGTGCTATGTTATTCCCG
>VSOA01000314.1 GCA_009774585.1 Lachnospiraceae bacterium | reverse complement strand
ACGCATATGCGGCCGACGGATATGCTGCCAGCACGGCAAACAGAACCGTTATCGCCGCGCTTACGGTCAACGGTAATATTCCGCCCGTTCCGCTTCTCCCAATCATGTCATTTAACTGCTGCGTAGTATCAGCCATGAACAGTTCCGGGCTGAGAAAACCTGTCGCCGCTACGAGAATTCCCTTTGCCGACAGCGCGCCTAGAAGCATCCCGAGAGGCAGTCCCAACACACTGAGTATCATAATCTGTACCGTCACCAGCGCATAGAGCTGCCTACTTCCTCCCCCAATTGCACGCAGCGTACCATATTCCTTCATCCTCTTCGTAACAGCCACTTTCATAATATTGTAGATTACCAGCCCTGCTGCCAGAAGGATCAGCGCACCCACCATTACGCAGGCAACCATCATAAACGGAAATCCCATATCCTGTGCAGCATCTTCTTTATCCGCATAATCGATTCCTAACGCGTCTAACAGCACCCAGTTGTACTGCACTTGTCTCTCAACAATATCAAGCTGCTGCATCAATTCATATACGTTATCTTGAAATGCTCGCGTATTCACTGTCTTAAAATCCGTTGAATACCGCATGTAGCGCTCCGGTAAAAGCGACTGTGCCGTGCCTTCCCCCACAATACCATTTATGATCCCCTTCACATAACCGAGATAATTGTCTTCAAGAATTCCTGTCAGGATAAAGTCAGCCGTATACTCGTAGTTTGGCTGGTCGTTTATAAGCAGGGTCGCCTCAAGAGAAAGCTTGATTGTATCTCCGATTTTCCCTCGAAAACCAATATATTGCAGCGCATCCCCGGAAAGCGCAATCTCTCCTGCCGCTTTCGGAAGACGTCCTTCCCTGATTCGACCGACATTGGGATATGCCTCCAACGCATCTCCACAATATTCCCGCAAAAAAAGTGTCAACCCACTGTTTTCTATTTTTTTTGTCCCCACTGTGATTAGACTACCTACCTCTTTCAGACGCGGGTCCTGATGTAACATTTCACTCTGTTCTTTCGTCAACTGATGAAAAGTGGCATAGCGGTCGCCGTTTAAACCTACCGCCTGCTCCACACGCATAGATTGTAAGATTCCCACAGACTGTCCCATAGCGGTAGTCGCAATCGTTGATAATATAACGGCAAGTAAGATTAAGAGTGAAGTCACCTTCTGTGCTTTTAACTCTTTCCATGCCAATGATAAATATGATTTCATGATTTACTCCCTTTCCGCAAACTTATTGCATATATGATTTTGCTGCATGGTTGTGCTCGTCCGCTTAATTCCTCGCGGTATTCTCCGTAACCACACCATCCATAATTGCAAACTGTCTGTCCGCCATACGTGCGATCCGGATATCATGCGTAATAATAACGAGTGTCTTACCCATCTTTTCCCGGATATTTCGAAGCATCTCCATTACTTCACCGCCGCTCTTGCTGTCCAGATTGCCCGTCGGTTCATCTGCAAAAATAACATCTGGCTTAGCGATAAGCGCCCGTGCAATTGCCACTCTCTGCTGCTGTCCTCCGGACAACTCATGGGGCAGATGCGTCAGTCGTTCACTGATTCCGAGTAGTTTTGCAAGTTCACCCAGATACTCCATATCCGGTTGTTTTTTATCTAGCAGTACTGGCATCGCAATATTTTCCTGTGCTGTCAAAACAGGCAAAAGATTAAACTGTTGGAAAATAAATCCGATACGCTGGCGCCGAAATACCGAAAGTTCCCGGTCGCTCATCCCGTATAACTCCCGCCCGTCATAAGTCAGGCTGCCGGACGTCGGATGGTCCAAGCCTGACAGCAAATGCAGTAAGGTACTCTTGCCGCTGCCCGACGGACCCATGATGGATATAAAGTCCCCCGAACGGATTTCCATCTCTGCCTTATCGAGAGCAGTAACCTTGTTCTCACCTCTGCCGTAGATTTTTGATAACTCTTTTGCCTTAATGTTCATAATAACATCCCTGCCTTTCTCTCAACCTGCGATGTTTGCGCTGCAGGCACAAACTCGCGATTGAAAATTTTTAATTTTCAATCTTTGCTCCTTATCTTCAAGATAAGAAGAGTGTAATATTTAAGTCTCAAGAAATGCTCAAGAATATGTGTCTATTTCATGTTTTCTATAAAACTGCCGTCGCCTTTGCTCCTCCGTTTGCCTCGTTTGTCAATACAAGCATTCCGCCATGTTTCGTGCACAGCATACTGCTTGTATAAAGTCCCATTCCGAAATGTGACGCATCTTCCTCCATCTTCCCGAAAGGCTTTGGTCCCTCTGTAATCAGCTTCACCGGATAGCCGTTCCCATCATCCGCAACCGTCATAATAAGATGTTTCCTGCCGTCATCCATATATTGCCTGTCTTCACAGACCGACAGGCGAATACTGATCCTATTATTCGCATACCGCACCGCATTGCCAATCAGATTCTCCGCAACCGTCAGGAATAAACCGTGGTCTAATTCCACGCTCTGTCTACTGCCGTCCACACTGTTATCCCCGGTATCAACCAAAATATCCGGCACGCGAAATACCTCTCCGAAATTTTGTTCTTGTTCTCCACGTTTTAAATTCGCAGCCGCAAGCAGCCTTGCCGTCTCCTCCACCTCATCGCACAATAGCGGCAACTTCACCCTTATCTTCCGCACCGGTATCTGTTCCAGTCTCTGTATGCTGCTCATTGCTTCCACATACTGCTCCAAACGCTGCACATATATTTCCATTCTCTCAAGGGCGTGTTCGTCCGCCGTACCCTGCTTCATCAGTTTGACCGTACCTTTAAGCACCGTAAGCGGATTGCGCAAATCATGAGAAAAAGCCGCGTTCAGACGTTTACGTTCCTCCGCCTGCCGCCACAATTCCTGATTGCTTCGTAGCAGCTCGACCCGCATCGTCTCAAACGCACCACAGATTTGTCCCAGTTCATCCCCCGAAACTTCCGGTATGGTAAACGCAAGGTCATGCGCCCTGATTCGCTCCGTCCCGTTCTGCAAAACCGCAATCGGTATCTCTAACTTAAAGCGGTAGAACAAAAGACTCGCCATTCCCAAACATCCCACCGGCGCAAGAACACAGGTCAGAACTTCAATCCATGCTGTCAAATTGATTACTTGAAGCTGCTCCTTTGTGGGATTCGCCAATTCTCTCACGATGCCTTTGTCCGTAATGATGATGCCGCCTTTCGGATATTTGGCAGTAATCGTCTCTCCGACCACAAATGTTGTGCCAATGACCAACAGCGACGCCAATATACCCGCCACCGATAGCAGCAGGAAGGATTTTTTTAAACCCATCTTTTTCATCCATTCCATTTATAGCCGCACCCCCAAACCGTATCAATGTAACTGTGAACCGTATGCACTGCCAATTTCGCTCGGATCTTGCGTACATGTTCCATGACCGTATCGCTGTTCCCGTCGCCGTCAATTCCCCACACCCGTTCATAAATCCGCTCTCTGTCAAACACCTGTCCTGCATTTAGCGAAAGCAGTTCTACGATATCAAATTCTTTTCTGGACAGAGAAATCTCCTTGCCGCCCACAGTAACCGCCCGCCCTGAATAATCAATTGCCACCTCTCCGAAGAAACGTATGTTTCCGCTTTCCTGCCGACGTTTCTCCCTGCGCAGGTGCGCCGCTACACGCGCCGCAAGTTCCTCTAAGTCAAAAGGCTTCACGATATAGTCATCCGCTCCCGCCTGAAAGCCGATGATCTTATCGGAGGACTCCACTCTTGCAGTCAGGAATAGAATCGGACACGCAACGTACTCTCTGATACTTTGGCAGACCGCAAGCCCGTCCATTCCCGGCATGTTGATATCCAGTAAAATCAAATCCGGATTCTGCGCTGCCTTCTCCAGAGCCTCCATACCGCTGTATGCAGTCATCACATCGTACTGCTGCCCAAAATAGCTTTTCATCATATCTGCAATGCCTTGTTCATCATCCACAACTAATAGTTTTTGTTTCATAAGCATCCTTCCTTCGGTATAATTAGATATAATACCATAT
>VSOA01000313.1 GCA_009774585.1 Lachnospiraceae bacterium | reverse complement strand
GTTACAGTATAACATATATCTTTATTCTCAACAACAAATTCCGAATATATTTTGCCATCTATATTATATGCTATAAAATGCGATAACACTCATCCGATTAATCTTACAAAAAGGAAATTTTTACAAAGTATATTTTAATGCTTTTCTATCTAATCATCCCGTACCTCTGTGTCTCTCTTTTCATCAAAAAACCACCCCATAATCCCACCAACCACAAAAACCGCCACCGTAAACATCGCATATCTCCCCAATAACCCCGTTACAAAACCCATCTTTCCACCTCTCCATTCCTTTATCTCTTTCTGCGCCAACAATAAAGCACCCGTCCCCCGACAGGCATTTTATTCTTACCGCAGACCGGCAGGAACAACGCTCTTTATTCTATTGCCATCCCTGCCCCGGTTTACTCATTCCCGATCTCCTGCTCCATGACAATGCCGGACTGGAACTGTATCTGTATCCTGCTGATGACGCAGTCCACAATCTCCGAGTAATTTCCCCGGCTCCTCCACTCCGCCTCATTCATAACACAGAATCCCCCTCCCCTCGGACGGTACCCCGGCGGCTGCTGCATCTGCCTTTCCAGTATGCACAGCTGCGGGCTGCTACAAAATAATACCGACATCGTATCCCTCCTGTTTTGTATTTTTATTTTTGTTGTTGCATACAAAAAGGCGGCGCCTGCTCCATTCTTTCTTCTTTTACCTCGCGGTATATTTTCATGGCATCCACGCAGTTATTTACAAAATCCTTCCCGGCTAACTGTGGATAGCGCGGTATTCTTTTCTTTGGCACCTGTCTGTAACTGCTGGAAGTATAGCCCATCTTCAGCAGTTCATTGCAGGTCTTTGCCTCCCCGTCCACCACATAGCACTCTTTTGTCTCTTCTTGCATCGCACAGAGTGTTTCCAGCATTCCCGTATATCCGTTCTTATTCTTATAGCTTGCGATCGCGTTAGTCGACAGGTGGAATTCACATGCCACCTCCTGTACCGTCCTGTATGTCCTTCCGTCAATGATGCAGACTGGAAGCCCGGATATCATTTTTTCTCTGGGGATTCCTATCCGGTCTTTTGTTTCCAGAAGAATATCCACTGCCGTCTCGAAATCAAGGTCATTATTGACCATCATCTCATGGATACAGCCCGTACTGATCCCAATCTCGCGGGACAGCTGCCGCTTGCTTGCATACATCTTCCCATCGTATTCGATTGCAAATTCCGGCCTGTTCACTTGGCGGATAGGTTGGGACAATGCCCGCTCCAGCGTCATCCCATATATATAGTCTTTCATTTATCAGGGCGCCATCGTGACCGTATGCCGCCGCAAGGGACGATATCCCCGCATATTCCCTGCCGCGGAACAGGATGGTCTCCTTTTCAAGCATTTCTGAAACAGTTTCCGCCAGCGTTTTCCCTCCGACAACCCGCATACGCAGGGAACCCGTATTCAGCCCGAATACCTTAGCGATATCATTCAGCGTATCATACTGCCGTCCCCACAGGACAAATCCCGCTTTCCTTGTCTGCACTTTTTTTGCCCATTCAACTGACTCCTCAATGCTCTTGGTCCGGTAATACTTATGCATGACCTGAGAATAAGGAAGGTTTAAATCTCTGCAGAGTTCCCGCAGGGAAATATATTTCTGCCGTCATAAGTTACTTCAGTTCCACTTTTTATTGGTATGTACCCTCCTTCCTCCCCGACGTTTCATAGTGATTACATATTCAGCTGCATTCCTTCCTCTGGTTCTTCACCGGGAATCTCTTCCCGCAGCTTTGCTACCTCATCCATCATATCGAAAACCTCTTTGTACGGGTGGTAGCTCATTGCACCGATTTCATCAACCGCTGCCACAAACTCTCCATTCAAATTCAGGTGCAAGGCTCCTCCTTTTACGCCGTCGACTTCAAATCCTCTGTTCTCTGCCATTTCCGCTACCGCCATAAAGAATGGACTCATCTCTTCTTTCAATCTGGTTTCCACCTCCTTCTCATTCTAAAAATATCTCCAAATCACCCCCAAAACCGATTTTGACTCCTATGCATCTATAAAAACGGGCAAAAAAATAGGGCAAAAACTGGTCAATTTCCGCTCCAATTTTTGCCCTCAAACCACTACATCTTGTGGTTTATACCCCCTAATTCTTCTCTTTTCCACAATACTGCATCTTTATTATTACCTCGACTGTTTTTTCGTTGAGCAACCGAATATCCATAGTTTCATGCCCTTCATAATAAACACCGAACTTAAAGTTTATCTGTTTCACGATGCTTCCATTATCCATCTTTTCTGGATAAAGTTCAATACTGTTTATGAAGTCTTTCATAAATTCTTTCTTTTCAAGGTCCGTCATTTTATAGTACATCATTTCAAAATGTACCAGAATGTCATAAATCTGCTTTCCGGTAATCTGGTTCCCATACACTGCCTCAATCTTTGCTGTGATATCTGCAATGCTGTCTTCATACTCGGAAATCTTATCGTACAGATTATCCAGTCTGTCATGCATGTCCTGATACTTTCGGTCATAATGCTTATCCATCACATCCAGTTTATCAAGCATGTCAGTGAGCTTTGCTTTTGCCCCCATTACCTGTCTGAGCAGTTTTCGTATTCTCTCTCGTTCTTCTTCCAGAGCACTTACATCAACTTTTGTATTAACCTTGTCCATAACAAATTGACGGAAGCTCTCGTGGTTTACCATATCCAGAATCACTTGCTCCACTTCATGGTTAAAATCATTCTGATTAAGAGACGGCTGAAAATTACAAAAATGCTCATCATCAATCTTGTGTCTGTGTTGACAGCGATAATAGAAATCATCCACATAGTCTCCAGTTTTTTTATTCTTGCGACGTCTTACCGTACCACTCAGACCGTGTCCGCATATCGGACATTTTACGATGCCGGACAAAATATGCTCGTGCTCTAAGCTGTGGGTCTTATTCCATTTCACGCCGGTTATTTTTCTTTTGGCTTTGGTTTCTGCCCACAATTCTTCATCAATGATGGCTTCATGAATACCATCCACCAAAAGGTAATCATCACTCTTTACTCTTCGGAACTGGTCTCTGGTACCCTTAACCTTTTCGGTAACATTTTTCCCGTATGCAATTTTACCCGCATATACTGGATTGTCCAGAATATTCTTTACCGTTCCTCTTGTAAAATAATCCAACTCACGTCTTCTGGTCTTCTTCTTTTTATACCCACGGTCATTCAGGAAACTTGCAATCGTGTCCAATCCCATATCTTCATATACATATTTCTGATAAATGAGTTTTACCAATTCTGCTTCTTCCGGATTGATAATCAGCGTACTGTTTTTAGAATCCAGTGTATATCCAAATGGAGCACTGCCACCATTCCATTTCCCTTCTCTGGCTTTCTGCTTACGTCCTTCCATCGTCTGCACCAGAATGTTCTCTCGCTCAATTTCCGCAACTGCGGACAATACTGTAATAGTAAGTTTTCCAGAATCTTTTGATGAATCAATCCCATCTTCCACACAGATAAGATTTACACCAAAATCCTGTATATACTGCAATGAGTTCAGAACATCTGCTGCGTTTCTTCCAAAACGTGATAATTTGAATACCAGTATATAATCCACTCCGTCTTTACCATCTGCCACATCCTGAAGCATCTGTGAGAACTCCGGTCTGCCTGTGATGTTCTTTCCGGATTTACCGGCATCGCAGTAAACCTTGACTACTTCCATCCCCTGAAATTCTGCATATTTGGTAAGTCTGTCATTCTGGGCTTCCAAACTGTAACCATCCACTTGCATAGCAGTAGATACCCTGATGTATATATAACATTTTAATCTTTTATTCTGCATTTGCTACGCCTCCATTTCCACCGACATGTCCAACATCCGAAAATGTTTCAAGGCATCTATGATATGTGCCTCTTTCTCTTTTGGACAGGTCGGAACTCTTGCATTTTCCTTTTTGGACAAATTGTAATTCGTTCCCAAGGACAATCCGTATTTTCTTTTTATTTGCGCTATATATAAGGT
>VSOA01000312.1 GCA_009774585.1 Lachnospiraceae bacterium | reverse complement strand
CCAGCGTTCCCGAGGTGACTCGAACACCCGACCTACCGCTTAGGAGGCGGTCGCTCTATCCATCTGAGCTACGGAAACGTGTATAAAATTGTGTGTGACTTACTACCTCATGTCCTCCAAAAAGTTTCCGTTGTAGGTTCTCTTAGGAGGCGGTCGCTCTATCCAACTGAGCTACGGAAACATTTATAAAAACTATGAAATTGTGGAACTCGCAACATTTTCCTTGCCCTCCCAAGGCGAGCGTTGGAACACTTTCTTAGGAGGCGTGTGCTCTATCCAACTGAGCTACGTAGACTTACATGAAAATCTGCCAATGACAAAATTTTCATTTATAAACTATACCTATTATAAAAAACTTTAAGCGGAATGTCAAAGAAATTACACAGAAGGATAGTTGATATACCCCTGCATCCAAACGACACCTTTAAATCTTCTTCCTGCCTGTGGCTCCCCATACAAATCCTGCTTATTGATACATACATCAAACTGGAGATCATTGCAGCTTAATCTCATCACATAAATTTCTTCTTGGGTAATTCTATTCGTGCGAAGAGAGATATCAAGGATTTCTCCCATGATAGAATACTGATCGCATTCCACGCCATATGGCATAAAATACGTATCTACCAGACTAAATACATCTTCCGTCAGAATTTTCTTGGAAATAGAAGTATAAGTATCCATATCTTCTAACGTCAAAGTTTCGATGGCGTCTTCGTCACCTTTTCTGGCTGCATCAATTAACTGATTTCTGTTCATGGATGCTTTCTGTACTTTTTGCTTCTGCTTCTCATTCTTACTAATCGGCAATAATATACTGCCTTTCAAAGACAATCCGGACAGTGTAAGAGTTGTTCCTCTGATGGGCAAAGTATTTTCATACTGTGCCTTAACGTAAGGCACCATATTTTGCAGATAAAAAATCAAACTTACACCGACTTTAATATCGTCACAGACTCCCGCATAGGATTCCTTATCTGCATGTCGTTCCACAGACACATCTTCACAAGAACTGATTCCTGTACCACGCAGATAAGGATAGAAATAATCATAAGTAAATCTGTCGTTCTCATCAAACTCGCCGCAAACGGCAATACCCATATCCTTGGCAAAATCTTCACAAAATTCTGCAAGTATGGTTTCCTCGCCATTGGACGTATAGGAGCGGTGCGAAGCATTCAGGATAATGTCTGTAACCAGTTTTTGCTGTTCCCGTCTGTCAGTTAAATTGCTAAAACCAATAGCTCGCATAAATTTATGCAAAAATTCCACCTCCCTTTTTCAAATTTTACATAACAGTTTATCGAATCTCCGTCATGCCTCCCATATACGGACGAAGCACTTCCGGAATACGAACAGAACCGTCCGCCTGTAAATTATTCTCTAAAAATGCAATCAACATTCTGGGTGGCGCGACTACCGTATTGTTAAGCGTATGTGCAAAATATTTACCGTCTTTACCGTTTACCCGGATTCTCAGTCGTCTTGCCTGCGCGTCTCCCAAATTAGAACAGCTTCCGACCTCAAAATATTTTTGCTGTCTTGGCGACCATGCTTCTACATCGTATGATTTCACTTTTAAATCGGCTAAATCGCCGGAACAGCATTCGATGGTTCGTACCGGAATATCTAAAGAACGGAATAAATCTACCGTATTCTGCCATAATTTCTCAAACCACATCGGGGATTCTTCCGGTTTGCACACAACAATCATCTCCTGTTTCTCAAACTGATGAATGCGGTATACGCCTCTTTCCTCAATACCATGGGCTCCTTTTTCTTTGCGGAAACAAGGAGAATAACTGGTCAACGTATGAGGTAATTCCTCCTCCGGAATAATTGTATCAATAAATTTACCAATCATAGAATGCTCGGAAGTTCCAATCAAGTATAAATCTTCGCCTTCAATCTTATACATCATGGCATCCATCTCGGCAAAGCTCATAACTCCATCCACAACAGCGCTTCTGATCATAAAAGGCGGAACGCAATAGGTAAAACCTCTTCCAATCATGAAATCTCTGGCATATGCGAGTACTGCGGAATGTAATCTTGCAATATCTCCCATCAGATAATAGAATCCGTTACCAGCCACACGTCCTGCAGCATCCATATCAATTCCGTGAAATCTTTCCATAATTTCTGTATGATACGGAATCTCAAAATCCGGCACCGTCGGTTCCCCGTATTTCTGTATTTCGACATTTTCCGAATCATCCTTGCCTATCGGAACCGAAGGGTCGATGATATTCGGAATCGTCATCATATCTTTCTTAATCTTTTCACGAAGTTCATTTTCCTTAACTTCTAATTCTGCAAGACGGGCAGCGCTTGCGGCAACTTCCGCTTTCTTTGCTTCGGCTTCTTCTTTCTTTCCTTGTCCCATAAGCATACCGATTTCTTTAGAAATCTTGTTTCTGTTTGCACGGATATCATCCGCTTCCTGCTGCGCTTTGCGGACCTCAGCATCTAACTCGATCACTTCATCCACAAGAGCAAGCTTACTGTCCTGAAATTTTTTCTTGATATTGTCTTTTACAATATCAGGATTCTCACGTAAAAATTTGATGTCTATCATATACTCCTCCTCTCGCATATTACCGCAGATAATTTTCATCTCGCTAATCAATAACATCTTCTATATACACATGATTGACCTCAATCAAGTCTTTAACAACATCAACACTATTCCCGTCTTTATCTTTCATAATACGCAGAACCGGTCTGTCCGGAAACTCTTTGTTCTGATATAAAACAACCCCGACTTCCCGTTCGCTTGTCCGCACAATAGTACCGGCCGGATATACTGCCGTAAATTCTAAGAACAAATCTACTATTTCACTGTCAAATTTAGTGTACTTGTTTTTTCTCAGATATTCTATCGCTTCATTTACCTTCACACGTTTGCAGCCGATTCCGCATATCATTTCATCAAAGGCATCACAAACCTGTATGATTCTACTCTCTTTGGAAATATCCGTTGCCTTCAAAGGATATCCTGATCCGTCCAAGCGCTCATGGTGATATAATATCATATTTTTGCTTGCATTGGAAATCCAATTTTCACCGCGCAGCGCAGTATATCCATATATTGGATGTTTTTTGTATTCTGCACATTCAGATTCTGGTAATTCTGCCAAATCTATATCAGTGTATTCAATCGTCAGATACCGAAGACCCAAATCATGTAATAAACAACTGACACCTATGTCATGTATTATATGCTTCGGAATACCCATCTTCAATGCTACTACAGTGGCAAGACTACATATACTGATAGAATGCTCATAGATATCGGAACTTCTTGCTTTAATATCATAAATCTGCTTTACCACTTCTTCTTCTTCAAGAATATTCGTAATAATACGATCTGCTGTGGTACATAGCTCTTCCAATTCTTCGTTGTGGCTGTAAGTGTGTTTCTCTAAAATACTCTTTACTTTGTACTTAAAAGATTCTTCTACTTCCTCTTTTAAAATCAAAACTCTTTTCGCATGAGGTTCGCTTTCTTCAATCCACACTTCTTTAACCTGAAGTTCTTTAAGCTTTTCTATATACTCTTTTTTTAATTGTGTTCCCATGGAAAGGAGTATCATATATTCTGCTGTAAAAACATCTTTTGCCAGAATTTCTTCTCCTACCAATTCTTCAACATTGCATACCTTCATACTGTTATCTCGCTACAACCCTTATATGTTAATATAACCCTGATTTATAACTCCTAATTCTTACATCTTAATCCTCTATCACCATATCCATGGCAATATCTAATGCCATCTTTTCTTCATCTCCCAAGGATATCTCACACATTCCGTTTTTAACCTCTTTTGTATATGAATAACAGCCTTCTGTACTATGTACAGAATTCAACACAAATCCGTTATCATTTTCATCCAAAAGCGCGAGTGAAAAGCTAAGTTGTCCTCCCATTTGATTATAAGCGTCATATTTAACAATGCCTACTTTCTGAAAAGCATTTTCAAATTTTTTGTACAATGATTGAATATCTTTACGATTTTTCTCTGT
>VSOA01000311.1 GCA_009774585.1 Lachnospiraceae bacterium | reverse complement strand
CCCCACACCCCGGTATATTTTTTTTATATTGTATACCCGTCCACGGCGTTATAGCCGGTTTAGCCGTTAGACCCGGAGAAGCCGATGGAACCGGAGAAGCCGGAAGAACCGGATAAGCCGATAGAACCAGAGAAACCGGTGGAGTCGAAGGAGTCCGATGAGACGGTAGAATCAGATGAATCAAAGGAGACGGACGAAACGCAAGAGGAGAATCAATCGGTTAAAGGAGAAGAGGATGATTCTGAGCAGGACACTGATGTGTGGAATAAACTGGTGGAAAAAGACCCGGACGAAGATAAAGAGCCGGGCGAGGATAAAGACCCGGATGAAGAGAGACCGGGAGAGGAAGACCCCGCGGAAGATACGCCGACCAAGGAAGGGCTGCTTCTCAAGATTGGCAAACAAATCGAGGCATTAGAAGCGTTGAAGGAAGAGGACCTCGAGGATGAGTATATTGAACAAATCAATGATATGTTGGAAGATATGGGAGAATTTTATGGTTTGTTTGAAGAATACTATACGAATGCTATTGTAGCAATCAACGAAATACCTGATGCGGAAACGTTCGTACAGGGAATACGAGATATTTACAATGATGAAATCGTGGTGCCGGTAGAGGAAGAGACAGAGGCGGAGGCGGAGCGGGTAGAGAGTGCTGTAAGCAGCGCGAGCGAAGCGATAGAGACATATGTAACGGAATTGGAAGAATATGATTTCATGGAGTATCTTGAGGAGGAGAAAATACAGGAACAGCTTGATTTATTATATAAGACTATTGATGAGATGGAAGAAGAAATCATAGAGACGGATGAGGCTTATATAGCGTACATAGACGAAGTAATTACGACTGCTGACAGTAACGAGGAGATGCTGCAGGAGAGTCTGGATGTGGCATATGAGCAGACGGTGACAAATGTCGGAAACACTATGGACAGCTTCAAACAGAACCGTACCGATTTGAATGCGCAAAATGTCTTGCTATTGAATGATATTACGGAGAAACTTCCATATACAAGATTAGGAAATCTTGAGTATGTGCAGGTATATGATTTTATTACCACACCGCTTGAAACCAACGACCAGTCCGTGATTAAAGTAAATCTGTCACCTACGTCAATTAATATTGACTTACAGGACCTTGTCTGTTTGTTTATCGGAATTATTGCACTGATTATTATTTACATTGGCGTGCAATTAATTTATAGAAAAAATTCTGATCAAAGAGAGGAGGGAGAAACATGGCAGATGGAATTAAGATGAGTTATTCGGAAATGGATGCCATCAGCGACGAGCTTCACACAATCGTGGATGAGATTATTACCAATAAAGAGCAGATGCTCTCTAAGGTCAATACTCTGTGCGATTCATGGGATTCAGCGGCTAGTCAGAGACATCAGGACGAATTTACGAATGTAGCAGGTAACGTTGACAAATTAACGGATATGGTTAATGAGTTGATTACCAGTATCAAGAACTATCGTGCAGACATGGAAGAGCTGGATAACAGCTACTCATAGGACGTACCAGATAAGCAGCTTTTTTCGGGCGGTCTCTAAAGAGATACGCCTGAAAGGAGCCATGCACAAGTGCAGAAAAGAAATACGGAAACGGAAACAGGAATAGAGTATAGAAACGGAAGAGGAAATGGAAGAGAAAGACAGCGCAAATTTGAAATTGGATGCAGGGGCGGCAGCCTATAGGTTGAATGTGAGATCCTCTCTGACGGATTTAAACGGAATCCCCGTATTTACCGACGGATTTGAACGGATACGACAGTGTGTGGATGAAGGGCTGAAGCAGGCACAAGATATTCTAAAAAGCAAAACCTTTACGGAAAAAATGCAGGAGAACGAGACTGACAGCATTCTTGCACAGATGTTTATGGTTCAGGATACGCAAGCAATTGTCAGAGCAGAGAGACAGGAACAGACAGGTTATTCTGCCGCAGAAACAATTGGCAGCGCTCTGCTTGTCGGGATTGTTTTGTTAGTAGGAATGGGGATGCTTGTCAAAAAGAAAGGAACCACAAGAGATGACAATGACAATCAGCTTCCGGTCGAAGCATGAGAATAGAGAAGTGACGATTATGGTAGACAGTACACAGAATGTATCGGGCACATTACAAGTACTTGCGGAAGCAGGGATATTTCCGAGACGGGAGTATACGATACGCTCTGTAAGAAGCGGTAGAAGGCTTATGCCGGAGTCAAATTACGAAGAGAGCCGTATCTACAACGGAGATATTATTACGTTAGAGTAGGAAGTACGAGGAATATATGAGCAGAGAAAAGAGAGAAATTACGATAACCGTCAAAAAGTCGGAACTAACTGCTAAGTCGCAGTACGACTATAGCAAGCTGACTTATCGCAGCGAAAGATTTATTGATTGCAGCATAACGGAAAAGGATGAAGAACTGGAGTGTGTCTATATACTGAATGGATATTATCCTTTTCGTGAGATACGCAGCTGCACGAAGCAGAAAAAGATGAATATATTGGAAGATGCAGCATGTCTGGCAGCCTATAGAGAAGAGTATATGTTCTCTATGGCACCGGATAATCTTTATTTTGACGACCACGACAGAGTGTATATCCTGCGAAGGGATATCAGAAATGCAGATACCGAAGATGATTTCTTAGCAGAATATCAGGCACTGACTGCTTATGCTTTGCAGAAAAGATACACATATGAGGATTATTTGGAAGGCGGTGCGGGGCTTTATCGTAAGAATAAATTCTTTAAGACAATGAGCACTGCGCAGACAGTGGATGAGCTGGCAGATATCCTGCATAGCGAGTATGACATGATTACAAAGGATATCAGGGATAATAAGCTTTTGGTTAATAAGGGCAGATATCGAAGCGTCAAAGTATGGGCGGTAATCAGCCTGCTCCTTCTTGTAGGGTGTGTGCCGATTATCGGTTACTATGTATTGTATCAAGAGCCTATGCAGGCAGCAAAGCTTCAGGCGGAGGTAGACTTCTTACACACGAACTATATCAAGGTTGTGGAAGATTTGGAACCGCTGACCATGGAACAGTTAGATTATGAACAGAAATATGTGCTGAGCGTGGCATATGTTCATCTGGAAAGCCTTACGGCGGAACAAAAAGGGAACATCTTAAGCAATCTGCCCATAAACGGTGAAGAGAAATTGATGGAATATTGGATTCACATCGGCAGACTGAATCCGGTGGAAGCAGAAAATATTGCCATGCAGAGATCGGATGATGAACTGCTTCTGTATGCGTATATGCTAGATAAAGATTTGACGCAGACAGACACAGTGATGACTGGAGAAGAAAAGGCAGCAAAATTAGCCGATTTGGAAGAGAAGATTACAAACTTAGCGAAGCAGTATGAAGTAGAAGAGTAAATAAACAGCCAGTTACAATAAGAAATTTTACATTCGGGGTTATCACCCAGCCAGATCAGTGACCACCCCACCCAAAAGAAAGCGAGGACCCACCCATGGCAGGCATCGGAAAGAACAGAGTATTTGACAGGGCAGCACTGGAAGAACTCTTACAGCAGACAGAACAGCTCCTAAACAGCGCCAGAGAAGTCTCAGGCTCCCTGCAGGAAGAAATGCAGCAGTTACAGGAGCTCGCCGCAGAAGTGCCCCCGGAAGCAGCCCACCCAGCCATGGCGGCAAGGGCAGGCGCGCTGTCAGGAAAGATCGGGGACACCGTGGCAGACATCAACAGGATCCAGACCGCCATCCGGGAGAACCTCGAAAAACTCATACAGCAGATCCCCATGGACGACGCCCTCTCCGCTGCAGCCCTGAAGACCATCACCTCCACCACCGCAGGCATGGCAGCGATGGCGGAAGAACTCAAAGGCATGGTCAGACAGGGCAGCCTGCACATGGGCATGGAGGGATTCCGCAGACAGGTGGAAGCCTTCGAGGAACGCTGGAAAGGCGCCGCCGCCGCGGCAGGACTGAAGATGCTCGCTGCCGCCACCTTCATGAAAGGACTGGTGGAATACAGTAAGTTCAGCCGGGACCCCGTGAACCTCTCCACCGGGAA
>VSOA01000031.1 GCA_009774585.1 Lachnospiraceae bacterium | reverse complement strand
TACCACCTTTTGTTTGATACTTACATTTTATCATACATTATCTGAAAATACTTGAATTAATCAGTGTTTCCCTAGCTTGCAGATTGGTAATATTGACACAATTTCAATCCACACTCCCGCGAGGGGAGTGACTCAATGGGTTCGCTAAATTTGAGATGATTTTTCTATTTCAATCCACACTCCCGCGAGGGGAGTAACATATAGGCAGTCCATTAGTAGCAGACTTTTCGAAAATATTTCAATCCACACTCCCGCGAGGGGAGTGACGCCAGAAGAAGCCGTAAAGCACAAAATCGTACAGATTTCAATCCACACTCCCGCGAGGGGAGTGACGATTATTGACTTTTTCCCGGAACACCACAGTTATCTAATTTCAATCCACACTCCCGCGAGGGGAGTGACGAGGTGTTAGAGGTCACGACCATGCAAAAGATGCTATTTCAATCCACACTCCCGCGAGGGGAGTGACTGTTTCTGTGTAAGGTATTGCATTAACCGTGACAATTTCAATCCACACTCCCGCGAGGGGAGTGACGTTACTTCTTTGTACAGTTCCATAAATGTATCTATTTCAATCCACACTCCCGCGAGGGGAGTGACGATCAGCATTCGGCTTTTTCTCCAAATCAGTATTAATTTCAATCCACACTCCCGCGAGGGGAGTGACCCAAACAAAGGAATACACTTTCCTGCTTTCCCAATTTCAATCCACACTCCCGCGAGGGGAGTGACGGTGCCTATGAGTAAGGACATGCTGGCCATGATTCTATTTCAATCCACACTCCCGCGAGGGGAGTGACGGTTCGGAGAAAACATGCCTAAAACGGCAGATATATTTCAATCCACACTCCCGCGAGGGGAGTGACTGCAAAAATCACATATTTCATATTATAATAAGGATTTTTGTTTAGGCAATATTCACAATATTCACATTGCCTATTATCATTTTATAAAAGTTTTCTTACATTTATAGCACCTTTATGTGGTGCGAACCTCTCCAGCATATCGTGTGAGCTTACTCTTCGCACCAACTCATATCATCAGAATCCCTTCGGCTTCATAAGTTGTCTTAGTGCCAAAATGTTCCACTTTTGTCTTATAATTATTTCCCAGATAATAAAATCGCAAGCTATCTTCTTTCTCATTAATCAAGGAAATTAACCGGTCTTTTAACTGTAATAGCTGCGACGCATCCAAGACACACTCAAATACCGAATTTTGAACTCTCTGTCCATAGTTGACACACTCTTTTGCAACTTTACGAAGCCGGCTCTTTCCTGCTGCATTCTGAGTGGAAACATCATATGTAATTAGTACCAGCATTTAAACACCTACTTCCATAAAAAGGGCGGATACTCGTCCATATCGCCTCGAATCGTTCTGGCTAATAAAAGAGCCTGTATGTAAGGAACCAATCCCCATTCGATTTTTTCCTTTAAATACGGATGAGTCAGGGTTTCTTTTTTATGATTCTGCCATGCGCCAAAGAATACTTTTCTGCCATCGTCATTTAAGAGAACCGCTCCGTCTTTTTGCTTTACAAAATGGGATGCTTGTATTGCTTTCGTATTAATCAGCGTCAAAACAAACCGGTCTGCTACAATCGGTCTTAACTCTTCCATCAAATCAAGCGCAAGAGACATTCGTCCCGGCCTGTCGCCATGCATAAATCCTACATACGGATCCAGACCGACACTTGACAATGCATTCGCGCAGTCACCGGCAAGAATTGTATAAGCAAAAGACAATATTGCATTAATATTATCAAGCGGTGGTCTACGATTTCTTGTTATGAATGCAAAGTCGTCTTTCTGATTTAATATCATAACATTAAATACGGAAAAATATTGTTCTGCCGCTTTTCCTTCGATTCCGCGCAATATGTCCAGCCCTGAGACAGCGTCTATTTTGGGAAGCGTATCATATAAAACATTTGATACCATCTTAAGTTTCTCCGCATCCACGCGATAAGCATGGTCGCGCAGGGTACGTTCTATGCTCCATCGACTGTTAAAGACCTTTCCGACAATCATATTTTTCGCATAGGAAGTACTCCTGTTATCGTCATCCGATATTCGATACTGTTCTTTTCTAAGCAAAACATTTCCGTATTCTTTCCCGACCACTCTTGCCAAGAAAGCACCTCTCGGCGAGAAAAAACTCATGCCAATTTTCCGTTCCGCGCAGGCACCCATCAAAGCCGGACTTGCACCTTTATATGTGAAGCATATGATATTCTCCAATGTATGAAGCGGAAATCTGCCCAATGTTTTCTCGCCGTCCTGTATTACGATGTTTTCGCCGTCGAGCGTTAAATAACAGTTCTCTGTCATGACATATAATGTATTTAATAATTTACGCACATCAGCTCTCCTACTGTAATTTACATATAAACTTATCGCTAGAGAATCTCATCCTTTTCTCTAATGCCTTGTTCAATATACTCTCTTACTTTTATTACCTTTTGCAGCTTAGGAATACACAAATTTTCCAGTGAGCAGGCCTTACATTTCTTGGCAGCCTTTACATTCGGTGTATATCCTTTTTTAAATAAATCATGCATTTCCCGCGCCGCTTTTCTGACTTCTTCCCGCAAAGCGTCCGTAAACTCTACGTGGGTACGACGTCTGTTTTCACCATAATACAGATATCCTCCTGCTATATTGGTCTGAAACATTTCTTCAAGACAGATTGCCTGCGCACAAAGCTGCAATTCATCTGCATTATTTTCCTTAGGCGTTCCATGTTTATATTCAATGGGCACGGGACGCCACCTGCCGTCATACCCGAATAAGCTGACACCATTTTCATCCTGATGAAATTCCACAACGTCACACTGTCCGCTGAGTCCAAGTTCCTGCGAGGAGATTCGCATTCCTCTGATAATCAGCAAATCTCCTCTTTTTTCAAAAGAATCTGCATCATGCGCTTTCTTATGCATCAGTTCACCGGCGGTCGTTCTGTAATTCTCCGCCCACTGTTGCTCGATATGTATCATCGCCCACTGTCTCCTGCAAAATGCAAAGTGTTGGATCCCGGAAAGCATCAGATAATCTTCTTCAGCATACATCATCAAATACCTTCTATTTCTTCAAGTTTTAAATCCGGCAAAGAATCAACCACTACCTCGTAGTCTTCAAACTCCTTCGGGGCATCTATTTTTGCCGTGATTTTCACAAGCCTATGAACCTTTGCGGAAGAATACTGACCCATCTGGCAGTTATGCTTCCACCAGTAAACCTTGCAGACTTCCATGCTTCCGTCCGGTCTTGCAGAAGAACTGTCGTTGACAAACAAGGTACGCAAAGCTTCCTTGATTTTCTCTGCATCTTCATCACTAAATCCCGTCTTTTCTGCAAGCTGGTGGTTAATACTTCCTTTTACGACGTATAATGCAGAATCTATTTTATGCTTCATTCCCATCGTATCAGATGATTTTCTTCCACTCTTATCTGTTTCGCTGTTCACGCTTTTGGTAATCTGCATACTATCAATAGATACGGGCATTACACTGAAAGCCGAATGAATAGACACTGGTCCACGCACGCCTACGGATACGCTGTCATCTTTGAATGCAAACACCTGTCCAAAGCTGCGCACATCAATCCATGTTGCACACGCCGCTTTTGCATAAGCCTCCTTGTCTTTGGCTTTTAAGGCATTCTGCATCTCTGCGTTGCCCTTCGCCCTGTCTGCAAGGCTTTTACAGCCATCGTCTGCCCGCTCATCACTCTGCACGAAAATATTCTCTCCCATGTCCTGTAACCTATTTCTGATTTTGCGCTTAATACACACATCCGAAATCTCGCCGAACCCGTCATAGGTCTCCCTCGGTCTGTTTCCGTTGAGCGGATCCCCATTGGGATTCGCGTTTTTAACCATTACCAGAACTTCAAAATCGATTTTGTTTGTAAAATCACTCATGTTGATACCTTACCTTTCTCTTTGTTATTTGCAATGAAATTTATGTTATTGTTCCTTCTTTTGAAAAGCCTGCTTCATGTATTCCATCTGCTGGTAATATGCCGGCAAATACAGTTCCGTCAGCGGCTTATTAGTGAATTTGCTCTCGTCGAGATGCACCATAATCTCGCCGGTCCACTCTTCAAATTTCTTCAGCTCGTAATCCTGTAGTCTTCTCTCATAGACGACCAGATTCTGCCTGATGGTCTTTTGCGTTCTCGCCGGTCTGCTGCTGTAGGCATTCCAGTACCGCTTGGCATTGGTGGTACGCCGGTCTTTTATTTTACCGGTTTCATCGCGTTCAAACATTGCCCGCTGTTCCATATAGTCATAGACTGCCAGCAGTCGTCCAAACAAAACATTACGATCCTCCACATTATCCTTCAAAAAGTCGTTCATTGTTCTACCTCCTTGCTCTTGCTCATATCGAAATCGTATCATTGCACAGACCACACACAACACGTCGTTGTACCAGACAAAATCACTCATTGTCTGCGGCATAGACGCCCGCACAGCGGCAGCTTTGATTAAATCCGCGGGAATCTTACATCCCTCGCGGGTGATGCAGGGGAGCAGTCTCTTCACAGTAGCCCTAAGCAATTTTCCATCCGCTTCCAGCCATTCCGACCTCTGTACGCCATATGCCGCAAGCGCCATCTCTCTGGGTGACGGCGTGCTTTCGCAGGTAATCCTTTTCTTACTGTCTTCTGCCGTTCCCACCTTGACGGTACGGCGCCATCTGCAATGTTCCTGCCAGTTTAATATTGCATCCATATATTGTCTTCCGCCCATCTCATCATAATAGACTACGGAGAGCCGCCCAGTCGTTGCCGCATCTAATGCAACTACCGCTACACGGTCATCTACTTTGATTGTTCCTGCATACCCGTTAACCGCCTTATTAAACTGTTCTGCAAAATATTTCCCCGTATCGCGCTTTACCGAATCCAATGTCTCAAAATCATCAAAGTTATCAAAGTCAAAACCATCGATGCCATGATATGCATTGATGGAATCCTTCATCATATCCGGCAATGGCATATCCCTATTTACCATAAAGCAGACGATTGCCGACTCGTCACGCGTATACCCTTGTTTCTGAAGCAGCCATCGCAATGCGTTGTGCGCCTTCTGGGAAGTATCATATCCGATGGAAAAAGCCTGCTCTTTTGTGATAAACCTTCCCCGATAAGTGAATCCGGATTCGTCGTTTCCGGAAATCAGTTTTGCTTTGTCGGCGCTGTTTCGTATTTTAGAAGGATGCTTATCGGAACAGATTTCCATTTTTCCGGAAATATAGCACAATTTCTTTTCCCTTGGCTTGTGTTGATAATAATCTTCATATTTATTATATAATTCTTGATTCTTCCAGACTTCCTGCGGCGTCCGACTCCCGGAAACCTTAAACCGCACGTTTGCCCCGGTCTGCCCTAACCCTTGTATTTTACTCTGGTCCGTCAGCTTACCGTCATCATTCAGCTCCAATACTTGACTTACTACCAAATCATGTATCAAGGACTTTTTCATAAGATATTGGTATACTGCCTGCACCATCGGATGGGTGTCGGCTGATTCCGCCCATTCCCGCAATTGTTCGATATATGCCGCAAAATATTCTTCCTTATCATCACCGGTATACGCTGTGTAGTCTCCTGCTATGTAACAAAGTTTATCGCAAAGCGGATGTGGCGTAATACCATTAGCCTTAGCTGCCGAATCCTCCGTAACCGGAATGATCGTCACGGCATCTCTGCCCTTCTCAAGCTTCTTGGCATCTATGAAATTACCGTCCTGATCGATCGTTACCTCTATCTGGGCATTAAGGGTCGAATGAGAAATCGGCAGTAGCACCGGCTGTCCGTTCTTTTCAATTCCCGCTAAGTCTGCATAGACATCATATGTTTCAGCCAAAGTCTTTAACAGCGCCAAATAAATCACCTCCCTCAAATTCCTCTAATCCTGCAAAGTTTTCTTTCGGAATAAACTGCTTCTGTTTTGCATCCCGTATAATATGCCGGATTTCACATTCTTCCGGTCTCGGATAATGTATGACTCCGTCTTTCATGTATGCATTCCAGAGCCGTACCGTCATTTTCCCTTTTTCCTCTTCTCTGACCGCTTCGTCCGGATAGGTGATGCCATGTACCATGACGCCGAACGATAACTCCGTACCGTCGTAGCTTCCTTTTCCCTCTCCGAAAACGCACGGCTCTACATAGCCTTGACACTCCCGCGCTCCTAAGAAAATATCTCTTCTCCCTCCCCGCTCAACCATTCTCCTTGCAATATCATAATGTTTGTTTTCGTTGCGGTCGTGCGCCAAATCGCTCCTGTTTTCATTCCACTCAAAATGCGCCTTTACCTGATACTCCACATTGCGCAGATACGTATAATAGGACAAATCATTTCCCCCGCCATACTTGATTGGCCGGATTCCTTTCGACTCCGTCTGAATCACGTTCATGATACGGCACTCGTCGATAATCCAGGTGATGGTCGGCTTCCAGTATATGGATTCCGTTATCCCTTTCAGCGCCTGATAAGTCGGTATCTGGTAGCTGCATTTCTCGCCGCCTGTTTTCGTCAGCGGGTCCGTAAATAGCGCGTATCTCCCGAACACACTGTATTCAATGATATTAGGCTTGTCCATATTGCACCCTTCCTTTCTACTACAATATATTTATTAAAAAATAAGTATCTCCCACTCCGGTGTGATCCCATAATCCATATTGTAAGCGCCGGGCGCCGCCACCATATAAAGCCCCGGCATGTTATCGCTGACCGGCTGTATCAAACCATCATATTCTTTTAACCGGTTTCCTCTGACGTTCACCGTATACCGTTGTGCCTGCCGTATCTGTGCTTTTATTTCCTTCATGTCAGATGCTGTCTGAATCGCTTCTATAATCTCTGCGCCTTCCTTATATGGCACGATGACGCCAAACGAATCATCATCTATTACCCGGTATGCCTGTCCAGCCGTCTTATATGCCTGATTCATCTGATTCTTTTTTTCAGCCGTACCAAAACCATATGACAAAAGCTCTACAATGTTCCTATCCTGCTCCACAAGCGGAAAATTCATTTGATCGGATGCATAAAAGTACACATTTTTATAATAAAGATCCATCCATTTCGGCATCAGCAGACTGTCGCTTTGTTCACCCTGATTGTCACGGCTGCTTCGTTCATACTGAAGAAGCACTTCCTCCGTCACCCGTATATTCTGTTGCAATTCCTCCATGTTTCCTGTATTTTCACCTTCGAGCGTTATCAAATGAACATTCCCACAGTCAAGCTCCCCGTTTCTGTTACATCGTCCGGCGGTCTGCGCCAGACTGTCCAGTCCTGTCATGGAACGATACACGCACGCAAATGAAATATCCACGCCTGCCTCAATCAGATTCGTGCTCACCACTACTATCGGCTCACATTTCTTGTTAAGAACCTCTTTGATTTCCTTTATCTTATCGCTTCTGTGCTCGGCGCACAGATTGGTTGTAAGATACTGTACCCGGACGTTCAGATTCTTTATGATGTCATAAAGCCTCCTTACCGCAGACTTGGTATTGAGTACCACCAGAATGGATTGGTATTCTTTCGCCCGTTTTGCAATCTCATTTCCAAGGCTTTCGAAAGTATACTTTTTATCCATCTTAGGTGTATAAATCGTAGCCCTTTCAAACTTGCGAAACCAACTGTCAGCATTTTCTATCATATACTTTGGCTCACTGTAACAAATCGGACACTTTGCCTGCGCCAGCGTAGGCTGTGTCGCTGTACACAGAATGATATCCGTGTTGCATACTGCATTTAAGAAGTTCATCATATAATTAAAAGTATGCACGCACTTCATCGGCATCGACTGCACTTCATCAATAATGACAACCGCATTGACGAGTCTGTGCATCCGCCTGATCGACTCGCTTTTATCTGAAAAGAGCGTATTCATGAATTGAACAAATGTCGTACAGATAAAGGGCTCTTCCCAGTTTATGTCAAACTTTGAGGAAGTATGGTTACGGTAGTCCTCACTTCCGTTCTCCGCCTTTCTAATAACGGCTGAATGATGCTCCAATACCCGACTGTCGTTCCCGACCGCCTCCCGGAATACCTGTGCGTTTTGTTCCGTAATACTGATGTACGGTGAAACGTAGATAATCCGTTCCGTCTCCGGATGTAACCTACAATATTCTAATGCGTACGCCAGACTGCTGAGCGTTTTCCCGCCGCCGGTAGGAATAGGCAGACAATATATTCCCGCTGAATGCTTTGCAAACCTTCTGCATTCATCCTGCAAGAAATTTCTGGCTTCCATAATTTCTCGTTCCTTATCAGTCAAACGGGAACTGTCTATAGAACATTGTTTTTTCTGCATATACGCCTCAAAATGACTCTGCGCCTGCGAAAAGATTTCCCGCGCGTCAAATTCTGCTTGCTTCGACAGCGTATCGACGCCATTCATAAAGTCCGAGGTCGCTTCCCAGTCTGCATCAATCAGAATTGATAAAATCAATCTCTGCAAAGCGGCGCAAAGAAAGAGTCTGCACTCTGAGGCCTTTGCTCTTGCATTCTGCTGATTTTCAGCTATCATCAGAGGCGTCAACCTGTCAAAAAGGGTTTTTATCTTATTCCACACCAAACGAAATTCAGTGGCGGACTCATTAAAAATTTTATCCAGTTGATATCCATCCAGATAATCCCGACCGGCATTCCGACACGCTTCCTCATAATCATCAACCTCATTCAGCTTATTAGAAAAGACATCCTTATGCCCTATATCAACACAGTCAAATAACCCATGATGCGCCGCCACCGCATAAGAAATCATCTCAACCATAATTTTCGTACTTCCATCGTTTTCATGGTAACGGTCATAGATATATTTCGCGCCTGTCGATGCATGTGCAATCGTGCCTCGCAGTTTCCGTCTATCACTTACGTTAGCATAAAGGTAATCAGAATATGCTTGCTTACATTTTCCTCCGTCATGAGTAATGCCGCATAAAGCCATAATCTGCTCAAGTCCGCACCGTGCCCCCTTGTTCTGACACAGAAAGGTAGTTTTCTCGGTATGTTCCGCTACTGATTCTTCTCTGTTAAGTCCGTCGTCTGAAATGTGTGCAATCATGTGTTGATTCCCTCCTGCGTTCGCTGCTGTATTTTCCTATAATTTTTTATATTTCACCGGCATTTCTGCAACAGCACAAAACCCTTTTTATTAAATTATTTTCAATAGTAGGTATAATTGATATGTATTCAATTACATTTTGAGAATAATATAGAATTAGAGAACTGTCAAGAAGAAATCATCAAATACTTGATAAATATTTTTTCATCGCATAAAATATTCATGTCACTTAGTACCCACTAAGTGCGGATTGAAAAAATAGTGGTATTATTGAGATACCGACACGACGGCAGTTTTTACTGCCGTCCTCTGTAACAAAACACCAAAATCACGCTCCCACAAATTGACACTCATCCTCATATATCGACATATAATATAACAAATCCCTTCTAAAATCAGACACGCCCGCCGCAACAATCATCGAGGGCTATCTTTCTCTGATAAAGGAGTCATATGTCTAAAGAAGCTGAATGGAACGAACGGTTTAACATCGGAGTTGATTCCATCGACAATGCACACCGGAAACTTTTCTCAATCGTGCGCAAATTAATTTATCTGAGCGAAGACGAACATAACGGTCAGTGGGCATGTGCCGAAGGTATCAAATACTTCAAGAGTTATGCCATCAAACACTTTACTGATGAAGAGATATATATGCAGTCAATTGGCTACAAAAGATATGAACTGCACAAGCATCTGCATGATGATATGCGGTACAAAACACTCCCGGCACTCGAAAAAGACCTTACAAAATCAAACTACTCACAAGAATCTATTCATCATTTTCTGGGTATTTGTCTCGGTTGGCTTACTGCTCACATCATGATTGAAGACCGTGCCATTGCAGGTAAAATTCCTCATAAGTTTATCAAAGACAATCCCGGAGCAGATTTGACTGCTTTAGAGGAGGCTCTGGCTGTCACCATACAAGAAATCTTCAGATTGCAGACAGATATTGTCAGCGAACATTACAGCGGGGAAGACTTCGGCAATAGCATGATCACCCGATTAACGTATCTTTCAAAAGACGGAAAAAAGACGCATCTCTACATGGTTCTTGAAGAAAGTCTTTTGTTGCGCGCCGTAAGTACCATATTGAATATGCCGCTAACCAGAATGGATAAAGTAGTCATGAACGCCGGCAGAGAACTCTCAATGCGAATCGCAGAACAGTTGGGTATACATTGTCATCTGTCATTACACTATCGGCTGGACAGCAGTCATTTTATAACTGCAGATCAATTTAGACAGGCATTCAACATGGAGCCCTTTGATTACAGCTTATTATATAATACAGGATGCGGATACTTCGCGCTTTGTATTCAGCTGGAATAAAAAATCGTCACCCGGCGGCGACGACTCAGAGCATGCTTCGCATTCTCCCTAAATGGTTTACACTGTTGCCATTTCCTATAACATAAAATCACAGCGGAGGACTGTACGTTCTCCGCTGTCGATTTATTTTTATTCTTATGTTGTTGCCTTGCGATAATAAACACATACCATCTCGCCCGGCAGGCATTAATTAATACCTGTTATCCCCAGTTTACCGTCTACGGATTTGAAAATAATATTCGGCACAGCGTCTCCCATAACAACTCCTGCCATTGTTTCTTCTAAAATCGAAACGTCTACCGCCTCAATCACCGCACATCTTTCCTCCGTAAAAATAACATCGGCGCCCAGTTCTATAAAAGCTTCCTTACTGTCAACAACTTCTCCATTTACCGCCAGTGGATAGAAACACAAATCCGCCAATGCTTCTATATCTTTTGCCGCCACTGCTGTCTGAATCTGCTCTGCAAATGCTGTCAACTCACCTTCGGCGCCTTTCTCCTCTAAATCCCCATAATTATCATTCTTTTCTTCTACTTCACTCTCCATAGGCTCGTTTTCTGCCACTGACTCCACTTCCGGAACATTTTCCACCGGCTTAATAATTTCTGTCTCTGTCTTTCCGCATCCCACAAAAGCAAATACCATGACTCCTAAGACTACCATCAACTTCCATCTTTTCATAACTTTTCCTCCTGTCAATTATCAGTTTTATAGCCTCACAGCAAATCTCATTTTTAACTTGCGAAGACTGCGTCTATTTTATTATTTTGGTATTTGAGCGTCAATTTTACTTCTTCGCATTTCATTGCTGATTTTTCACAATCGCGTATAAACTTCTGTGTCCAATCAGTTGATAAACTGCTTTAAGACCGATATAATTATTTGGCATAGAACGAAAGGAACGGCTTCATATGAAAATAACGCTTTGCGATGACAGTATCAAAGATTTGCTTCACATAGAAAAGTTATTATTGAAATATAAAACATTATATCAAAACAAAAACTTCGAACTTGAGAAATTTTCTGACTCCTCCAGATTATACCGTAAAATATCGGAAGGAAAATTATCAGATATATACATATTGGACATGATGATGCCAAGATGGTCCGGAATCGACCTTGGCAATCAAATCAGACTGTCCGGAAGCGAAAGCGCAATTATCTATATTACCTCTTCAGGCGATTATGCACTGAATGCCTACGGCGTACGCGCAATCAGATATCTTCTGAAACCGGTTGATGAAAACAAACTTTTTGAAGCGCTTGATTATGCTCTATCCTATACTAAAGTAAAAGCGGAACCAGTATGTCTGATCAAGACAAAAGAAGGATTAATCAAACAGCCCTACTCCGGAATAGAATACATCGAAAATGTCAGTAGAAAACTGGCAGTACACTTATCTGGCGGAGAAGTACTACAAAGTCTTTTTATCAGGAAATCCTTTGAAGAAGAAATTCAGGAGATTGCAAATCAAAATAACTTCCAGCAGATTCACAAATCTTTCCTTGTTAATCTGGATTATGTGAAACAGCTTACGCCGGACAGCGTCATCATGAAATCAGGTATAGAATTACCTGTCAGTAAAGGTAAAGCGGCAAAAGTCAAAAGAGAATATCTCCTTTTTATATCCGCTCAATACAGGTAGGTGAATGTTATGGTTTTTATTAAGAATATATCATACATGCTCAGTCATGTGTTTTTTTTAGTATTTATTTATTTGTTTTTAGCACACCGCTTTTCCAAGAAAAAAACGATTGCCATCTGCTTTATCTCTTGTTTCATAATGAACGTATTGGATTACTTCAAATTAAATTTGTTTGCAGACAGCAGATTATTTTATTTTTTTTCAACGATCGTACAGATTGCTATAGCACAGTCTGCCAGTCTGCTTATTTCAGTAAAAAGAGACAGTCGCGTGCTTTTCATAAGTCTGAGCGCGTCCAATTATATCATTGTGGGCAGTATAACCGCCTCAATCTTATACATATGTACGGGTAACGTCTGTCTGGCGCTGACCGGCAATGTCCTGATGCATCTTGTAATTTTGCTGGTTCTTTATTATAAAATCGGAAATATATTTATTAAATTTTGCGAACGTGACATCGGAAAAAGCTGGTGGGAATTATGTCTCATTCCCGTATTCTTTTTCTGTAGTTTTTCATGCCTCGCATTTTTTCCTTATACGCTTTATGAATATCCCGAAAATATACTTGTCAGCATCTTCTTAATGATCACCATGCTCGTATCTTATGTCGTAGTACTGCGCTATTTGCACAGTGAGACGGAACATGTGGAACAGTACTGGAAAAATGTAATGTTTGAATCCTATATCAAGGGATTGGAAAGTCAGAACTATTTAGTAAAACAGTCCGAACAAAATCTAAAGATATTGCGGCATGATATGAGACATTATTCTGCAATGATAGATTCCCTCTTAAATCAAAAAGAATATGACGAAATCAGGAGCATTACCGGGCATATCAATGAAGTGGTTGACGAAAACAAAGTTAACCGCTATTGTGAAAATCTGGTTATCAATACCATACTCCTTAAAATGGCAGAACTGGCGCAGTCCCTTCACATAGACCTGCATCCGGATGTGCTGGTTTCCGACCGCATTCCGGTCAACGAATATGAATTCGCCATGGTAGTCGCAAATCTCTTAGAAAATGCGGTGTTTAGTGTAAAGAATCTGGAATCATCCAAGAGGTATGTCAATGCAAAAATTCATTGTACGGCAGAGTACCTGCTGCTCGATATAGAGAATGAATGTAACAAGGACATTCAGTTCGATCCCCTAACAGGACTCCCCAAAAGCAGCAGGGGCAAAGGGCACGGACTTGGAATGCAGAGTGTACAGGCATTCCTCAACAAGCTAGACGGAAATATCGATTGTTTCTGTGAAAATAATCGTTTTAAGATTATTTTGTTTGCAAAATTTATGTAGCAGAAATTAGAGCTAAATTTTTTTCTGTTTTATGCCGATAAAAAATAAAATATACTTTTTATCCATGGAGGACACATAATGAATGTCGAACCCAATGATTGGAGACCATATGGTAAAATTATTTACCAGAAACAAAATTTCATAGTCAAACAGGTGGCGCTGCTGCCCGAGAAAGCCGCCGAGTATGACAGCGCCCCCGGTTACACCTGCTGCCCGATTCAATCATGGCAGCATACGGACTTACATAAGTTATTTGACGACTGGCGCAAGCAGTTTGCCAAGACATCAGGGAATGGGATCTGCAAACATATACCATGTATCTGTTATCCGGACGCCATAACCTTTAGGGCTTCTTATTTAGCCGGTCTGAAGCATAGCATATTTATGAAAACTATGGAAGATAACATCAGCGGCGGATGGGAAAGTGCAAGAATCATTGCGCATGACACTGTAACAAAGGCTACAAAGTCAAAAGAGATGAAAGAGATATGCAGGATTATAGGTTATCCGCCATTTATCGTAGCTGCACTTGGCAAAGCGCTTCTCAAATTTGAAGACGGAGATGCAATGCCGCTGATCGCTAAGTTTTATCAGGAGCTGATTACCGGTATTCTCTATGTGCCTGTAGACAAGCTTGACGAGCTGGCGTATAAGATTTCTGATAAGACATGGGAAGTGATCGACACAACGGAATTTAATTATTAATACATCGAATAATTAATAACTGACACATTAACACTGCAGATGAACGATCGGACAAGTCAATGTGTCAGTTAATTATTATTTGATGCCAGAATTTCCCACAGAAAAACGCTCATTTTGTTTCATATATTCATTCGAATATCCCAAATGACTTTATATAGCTTGAATCCCCTTTTTATGATAAAATAAATATTTAGTTACGATACCACCATATAAACCGTTCTGCTGCCAGAAAAGAGGAATCCGCCGTGCTAAATAAACAAATCATTCATGAACTCACAGGAACTACCATCTACAACCGGGGATTGGATCTATTCTTGCAGCATAAAGTCCTATCTTTTCAATCTAAGGAACAGAACGAAGAAATTTACATGAAAGCCTTTGTACAGGGCAGTGGCAAAAAGAAGTACGAGGTAGAACTTACCTACAATACTTTTTACGAAGATTTATCCGAATGCTTCTGCGACTGTCCGGCCTTCTACAACTATGACGGCATATGCAAACATTGTGCCGCCGTACTGTTGGAATGTGAAAGCCGTCTGGACATACAGCAGACAATCTTTGACTATATCGAAGAGCCGGGGTGTGACGGTTCCAAGCGCAGACTCTCCGACTATATCGGTCCCGAAAGCGGTCGTTTTCTCCACAAGTCCCGCGGCAAAGAAACGACTCCGGCCATCAAAGATTTGCTGAAGCGCCAAAGAATGAAATCAACTCTCCCCCTGATGCAGAATTTACCTTATGAAAAAGTGTCTCTGGAACCACATTTCAGATACAGTGAAAATAGCGCTGTAGTCGAATTTAAAATCGGCATTGATACAAAATACGTTCTGAAAGATGTATTTGAATTTACTCAAAATATGACATCATGCGCAGAGCATTCCTATGGTAAGAAACTAAACTTTATTCACACATTAAGTGCCTTTGACCCTCTTTCACAGAAAATCGTAAGGTTTATTCTGAACTGGGTACAGGAAAACCAAGAATATTATATGGAATACAATTACTATTCTTACTCATATTACTATGCGAAACTGCGCCGATTACCCCTTAGCGGAACAGATTTTGAAGAACTTCTGGCTATTCTGAAAGACAATATCATTCTGCTTGATATGAACGACTCCGGAGAAAAAATCTGGCGTCTTACAAACGACAAATTAATCCGCCGCATGCAGATTACCGGCAAAAAAGAAGGCATTGAAGTGAAACCGGAAATTCTGACTTCTTTTTATTCTACTCATACTGTCTTTACTTTTGGGGACGGACTCATCTATCAGGAAAATAAAGAAACTCTTGCACCCATTCAAGACTTCTTATCATGCCTGCCCGAATTGCCTGAAAACGCATTTTATATTGATAAGAGCGATATTTCCATGTTCTGCCGGGAACTGCTGCCTCTTCTGGAAGAGCATTATGCCTGTGAGCGGATTAATTTCGATGAAGCCGAATATGGAGTGGAACCCGCCTTATTTGAAATTTATCTGGATGCGCCGCAGAAGGATTTCATCACATGCAAGGTCTATGCCTTCTACGGTGAGAAAAAGTTTGAGGTCTATAAGAAAGATGAAGAGCGCGCCGGGCGGGACGCCGTAAAAGAAATACAGGTGGGAAACATCGTCGCTTCTTACTGTAATGCCTATGATGAAAAAGAACACGCCATGGTCATTGCTGGAGACGAAGACAAAATCTATGAACTGCTCACGCTTGGTATTCCGCGTTTACAGACATTGGGCGATGTGTATGTCTCCGATGCTTTAAAAAATATCCGTGTAGTAAGCGGCAGCAAAATAAATGTAGGTGTATCCTTATCTGGAGACTTGCTGGAACTGACCATGCAAGCCAACGAACTATCCAGAGAAGAATTAATTGAAATTTTATCAAAATATGACAGAAAGAAAAAATATTTCCGTTTGAAAAACGGCAGCTATATCCAAACAGAGGACGAAGGTCTTCTGACGCTTCTGGACCTCAGACAGAATCTGAACCTGACCGATTCACAGCTGCGTGAAGAAACTGTCACACTGCCCCGATACCGGGCATTTTATCTGGATCAGCAGCTTCAAGAATCGCAAGCTGTCTCTTTTTTCCGAAACAATACCTTTCAGGAACTGATTCGGAATATGAAGACCGTTGAAGAGAATGATTTTGAAGTGCCCGCAAGTATGGAATCCATTCTGCGCCCTTATCAGACCACAGGTTACACATGGCTTAAGACGCTGTATCACAACGGTTTCGGCGGCATACTGGCGGACGATATGGGTCTTGGCAAAACATTACAGACCATTTCCTTTCTTCTGTCGGAATATCTGGAAGCAAAATATACAGATAACCGTCGTGTTTTAATCGTCACGCCGGCATCTCTGGTCTTTAACTGGCAGAATGAGTTCACTCTCTTTGCGCCCGGTCTTCCCGTCAAAATGGTGACCGGATGCGCCGATGAACGTCGTGATATCATACGCGGTGCTCAGAGCAGAGATATTTTAATTACTTCTTATGAGCTCTTGAAAAGAGATTTGGAAGCTTATGAAGGCATATCCTTCTTCTGTCAAGTCATAGACGAAGCACAGTATATTAAGAACCACAATACGCAGGCGGCAAGAGCGGTCAAGGCAGTCACATCAGAATGCCGCTTTGCCCTTACCGGAACACCTATCGAAAACAGACTGAGTGAACTTTGGAGTATTTTTGACTACCTCATGCCGGGGCTTTTGTACGGTTATCAACGCTTCCGTACAGAAATTGAGATACCCGTGGTGCAGAATCAGGATGAAGCTGCCATGAACAGACTTCAGAAAATGGTCAAACCGTTTATCCTGCGCAGACTGAAAAAAGACGTCCTCACAGACCTGCCCGATAAATTAGAGAAATGCATGTACGCCAATATGGACGGCGAACAGCAGAAGCTCTATCATGCCCATGTCCAGAGAATTCGTATCATGCTGGACAAACAGTCTGACGAGGAATTTAAGGCAGGCAAAATACAGATTCTTGCAGAACTTACTAAGTTGCGGCAGCTCTGCTGTGACCCTGCGCTCATTTATGAAAAATATGACAGTCCTTCCGCCAAATCTGCTCTCTGTATGGACTTGATCAAAAATGCAGTGGAGGGCGGTCACAAAGTACTTCTGTTCTCGCAGTTTACCTCCATGTTGCAAAATCTGCAGGAGAAGTTAAAAGAGGAAGGCATTTCCTATTATGTACTTACAGGCTCTACCCCCAAAGAACAACGACTGCGGCTGGTAGAAAACTTTAATACGAATCAAACTAATGTGTTCTGTATCTCCTTAAAAGCAGGCGGAACCGGTCTCAATCTGACAGCAGCGGATATCGTCATACATTTCGACCCATGGTGGAATCTGGCGGTACAAAATCAAGCCACCGACAGGGCGCACCGGATCGGACAGACCAATGTGGTAAACGTCTATAAACTGATCATGAAAGATACGATAGAAGAAAATATTATGAAGCTGCAAGAACGCAAGAAAGAACTGGCAGAACAGGTGCTCTCCGGCAAAGATTTGGGAACCGGCAGCTTTACGAAGGAGGAGTTGTTGGAATTACTGGCGGAGTGATAGGGGACAGTATACCGCCCTATTACCTCATTTCTGTAAATATCGGCGTTTATTTTACCGTCAGGCGGATGGTTTGACGTTTACGAAAAAGCGGCGTGGCTTTTCGCCCGCCGCAAATCTTATTTCTCATTATCCAGAACACTATCGATCCTGTCATACAAATCCTGTATAGTAAAAGGCTTGAGAATATAGTTCTCTGCTCCTAACATAAGGCTTTCGAGAACCGTACGTTTATCATTCTGCGACGTGAGCATAATAACGGGAATATCCTTGCGGTCTTCCATTTCCCGAATTTCGCGCAACGTCTCAATACCATCCATCGACGCCATACGAACATCCAGCAAAATCAAATCCGGCTTGTTCTTCTTCAAGTACTGTAAGGCACGCACGCCCGAATTCAAAGGCGTAACATCATATTTCTCCTTCAGAATCTGCTCAATCAGTTCATGCAGCATCTGTTCCGCCGCATCGTCCTCATATAACTTGAGCTGTTCTTTTACTTTCATAAGCACCGACTCAATTTCGTGCAACAATTCTTCCTTATTGTTTTCTCTTTTTTGCACTGCTATGCTCTGCTCTTTCTGGTTCTCTTCCAGATAATTCTGAATATACCCGATCTGCTCCTCATATTCCGCCAGAAGCTTTTGTATATGACTGTCGACAAACGCAAAATCTCCTCTGTTGACCGCCTTCTATCTTTCGCCTTACAATACACCACCGCCACACTTGTGCTCACCGCTGTCGCCACAATCGCCGGCGCAATGATCCCCGCCGGATTTACGCTTCCGTACTGCTGTCTGTAAGCAATCATATTCACGGGAATCAACTGCAAGGAAGAAATATTCAGTATCAAGAATATGCACATCTCATTGCTGGCGACGCGCCCCTGTTTCCCTTTTTTCCCGTCCACAGTTTCCACACCGCCTTTAGCAATCCCATCTGCAGACACATACACCGGATTTCCTCTTTCGCGCTCCAACTGTGCCAGCGCCTCCATCGCCTTAAGCCCCCTTGTGTCAAGTTAATGACACGAATTTTTGAGTTTTTTGAGAAAAATAATGCTGTTTGTCAGCCGAAAAATATTTGACTCTTATATAGGAATTTAAAGACAATCTGCAATCTACAGCATTCTGACAAATATAGCGACGCATATAAAAAGCAGGATATCTCTCATAAAGGCTTCCTGCTTTTTAACAACTACTGTATTTAAAACATCAAATTGAAAAGCTTTTCACTTCCTCCTGCGTAAGTTCAACTAGCTTTTTTCCACATTGCTTTGCATATCTTGAAAGTTCAAGTAAATTCACATGACAAGATGGTGCGTTAGAATATGGATCAGGCTGTTCATAATAGTTTGGGGCAACGACTAAATTTTCCATAAATTTAGGTTTCGTTCCATTCATAATGATACACCTCCAGTAACTCTTCATTGGCAGCAAAACCATGTGCAGCTCCTTCATATCCCCATTCTACAGATTTATCTGCTACTATAGCAAAGAGATGTCCGCCAACACCAACGTACTTTTGACTTCCATACTCATGCTTATTATTATGCGGTGCAGTACATGCCCAATGAAGATATACTGCATGGGAATCTTTATCATTTTTAATTCCAACTAACCCCTGAATCGTGTTATCGTCCTTTAATGCCAACGCATACACCTCAACATTCTTGGGTATTTCATTCCAGTTAATATGCCAGCCGTTACTTTTCTGGAATTTCTTCAAATACGCACGGCTTTCTATTTTAAATACTACGACTACTGATATTATGCACAGCATCTCTACTTTAAAATACTGCCTTCTTACGGATATCCTTGACCAGTTTCACGAATTTTCTAAAAAGTCAATTCAGCAGACCATCTTACCGAACACCTGAACAAAAACATTGTTGGCACAACTTTGAAATCCTATTTTCTGCTGTCTGCAAATGACTGCACACTAAACATAATGTATCACTATTTTCTATTTAAATCCCTCGTCTTACAATACACCACCGTCACTGCCGTACTCACAAATGTTGCCACAATCGCCGGTGCGATAATTCCCGCCGGGTTCACGCTGCCGTACTGCTGCCTATAGGCAATCATATTGACAGGAATCAATTGTAACGATGAAATATTAAGTATTAAAAAAGTACACATCTCATCTTATTATAAGATTTCCGCTCTTAACGATTACTGTGTATTTAAAATATCAGATCAACCACCATCCTTAATTTGCGCCACTACATGTTCCTCTACCCTATCATAAAAATACTGTGCATTTGATATCTGTTCTTCAACCTCTTTTTTCGATATTACAAAATAGTCATTATAGTCGCTATCGCTGCGAATATCAAAGGCTTCCGAAATTATATCTGACATAGATACATCAAATATCCCTGTTTTTATATATTCTTTACGAAAATAAGCGCCCACCGCAGAATGTTTTGAAAAGTCTATGGAACTTAATGCTAGTACACTTCGCATCTCATACCTTCCTTTTCAATGTTTTGGTAAAATGGCTGGTACTTCATATTGTTTTCATAATCATCACTATTACGTGCAAGAAGCGAAACCATAATATCATTTTTTAAACCAACACGGCTTGCAATTCTACTGATTTCTTTTCGTCGTTGCATTATTTCTTTTTGTTCGCAATTCAATAAAATCATGATATCAACATCTGATTCCAAATTAAAATCCCCGCGTGCATATGAACCGTACAAAGTAATACGTTCAATTTTTTTACCAAATAATTTTATCAATTCTTCGTACACTTCAGACATAATATTCTTTATTTTTTCTTCCACTTCTTGATACCTCATATATTTCTTAAAGCCCAATATCCATGTTTTTTATAAGTATATCCCAAAAAACTTTGCTTCTCAACACTCTTTCACAAAAATGATACAAAAACAGAGAGCCCTCAAACTCTCCGCCTTCTATCTTTCAACTTACAATACACCACCGCCGTCAATGTACTGATAGAC
>VSOA01000310.1 GCA_009774585.1 Lachnospiraceae bacterium | reverse complement strand
TGCGGGTACGGATGACTGGCTTATTCAGTGGGACAGCAGGATGCAGTCGATCATGAACACCCGGGATGAAGAGGGATTTTCCAAGATGCTGCTCTGTGGAGAAGAAGATTACGGAAGCAAAGACAATAATCTTGATTACTATACGGAACAGCGCAGAAGGGAGAAAGTCAGGCTGGCAATGTTACGTCTGATGCATGATTACGGTCTGGATGAACGGATACGTGAGAAATTAAAGGCGTATCTTCTGGCGCATATCAAAGGTCAGGAAACAGAAGAGACGTGGAAGGTAGTCTTGGAAGAGTACGGGGACGACTTGCGGTATTATCGTTTTCTAACGGAGTTAGGCGCTGTTGATGAGCATAACTTTCAGGCGATGATGGAGGATATGGGTGAACGGCATACGGAAATGAAGGCATATTTGATGAAGTACTACAGTGAACATCATGTAAAGAAAGATGCATTTGCAATGTTCGAATTATAGAAACGTTTCTTATGAGATAAAACATCATTTTAACTATTGCATATCCATGATATCTGTGGTAATATAAAGTCTGCTTGATATTAGGAGGTGTAGGGATGGGAGCACTCAGAATTATATTGACAATTATTTTTATTATAGTATGCATAGCGCTTGTTGTATTGGTATTGATGCAGGAAGGTAAGACTGCAGGATTGGGAGCAGTCAGCGGAGCGGCAGAGACATATTGGGGTAAGAACAAAGGTCGTTCCATGGAGAGTAAACTGGTGAAGATTACGACCGGTCTGGCAGTAGGATTTATGTTGCTCGTAATTGTCCTGAACCTGAATCTGTTTTAAACGAACGATATCAATTTGTAATTGTAATTTACAAGGCAAGCCGGCGGGCTTGCCTTGTGTGCGTATATGCGGGAGTAATAACGGAGTATAGAGATGATGATTAATCAAGAAGAGAAGGAACAATTTGAACGACGTAAAAATTTGATATGCGAGCTGATCGATGACGATATGTATGTGCCAATGAAGGAGAAAGAACTCGCGGCATTTATGCAGGTATCGAGAGAAGAGCGGGAAGCGTTCAGGAATGTCTTGCAGGCGCTCTTGTCGGAGGGCAAGATACAGGTTACAAAGCAGGGTAAATATGTGAAGCCGGATGTTAATCAGACGGTAGGCACCTTTATTAGCCATGCCAAAGGATTTGGTTTCGTGGAAATCGAAGGAATGGAAGAAGATCTATATATCCCCGAGGATAAAACCGGAGGCGCTTTTCACATGGACAGAGTGCAGGTAGTGATCCTTCCGGGCGTAAGAGGAAAGAGACAGGAAGCGGCAGTCGTTAAAGTTTTAGAGCGCGGCATGAAACAGATTGTGGGAACTTATGAACAGTCGCAGAATTTCGGTTTTGTGATTCCTGATAATCATAAGATTGGTATGGACATTTTCGTGCCGAAAGAACGTTCTAAAGGAGCAGTCACAGGGCATAAAGTAGTGGTGGAACTGACGTCTTACGGAGATGAGAGACATAAGCCGGAGGGCAAAGTGACCGAGATACTGGGGCATAGGAATGACCCCGGCGTAGACATTATGTCTATCGTGCGAGCCTATGATTTGCCGGTGGAGTTTGGGGAAAAAGTAATGAACCAGACACAGCGTGTTCCGGAGGAAGTATCGGAGGCGGATAAGTCTGGGCGTATGGATTTAAGGGATTTGCAGATGGTGACGATAGACGGAGAGGACGCCAAGGATCTGGACGACGCGGTCAGCCTGTATCAGGATGACAAAGGACTGTATCATCTCGGAGTGCATATCGCGGATGTGACCAATTACGTGCAGGAAAACTCCGCGCTGGATTGGGAGGCACTTGAAAGAGGGACCAGCGTTTATCTGGTGGACCGTGTGATTCCCATGCTGCCCCATAAGTTATCTAACGGTATCTGCTCCTTGAATCAGGGGGTGGAAAGACTGGCGCTCAGTTGTCTTATGACGATCAACGATAAAGGTGAAGTAACGGATTATCAGATTGCGGAGACGGTAATCTGTGTGGATCGGAGAATGTCTTATACCAGTGTCAAAAAGATTCTGGAAGATAAGGATGAAACGGAACGGAGGGAATACGAAGAGTTTGTTCCCATGTTCGAGATGATGGAACAATTGGCGGGGATTCTGCGACAGAAACGACACAAACGCGGTTCGATAGACTTTGATTTCGCAGAGAGTAAGATTGTGCTTGACAAGAATGGCCATCCGATAGATATTAAACCATATGAACGGAATGTGGCGACAAAAATTATCGAGGACTTTATGCTGATAGCAAATGAGACGGTGGCGCAGCATTTCTACTGGCTGGAACTGCCGTTCGTGTATCGTACACATGAAAAACCGGATCCGGAGAAAATCATGAAACTCTCGGCGTTTATCTGTAATTTCGGTTATCATATTAAGCTGACGGGGGAAGAAGTTCATCCAAAGGAATTGCAGAAACTTTTGGATAAGATTGCAGATACGGACGAGGAGACGCTGATCAGCCGTTTGACGCTCCGCAGCATGAAGCAGGCGAAATATACGGTGGATTGTCTCGGACATTTCGGATTGGCGTGTCAGTATTATTGTCATTTTACATCTCCTATCAGGCGTTATCCTGATTTACAGATACACCGCATTATTAAAGAACAGCTTAGGGGAAGACTGAAAGAGAACCGTATTGAACATTATGAACAAAAACTGCCGGAGGTGGCAAAACACGCTTCTAAGATGGAGCGCCGGGCAGAAGAGGCGGAACGGGAGACGGATAAGCTTAAGAAGGCTGAGTATATGGAAGAGCGTATCGGGGAAGTGTATGAGGGAGTGATCTCAGGCATTACACAGTGGGGAATTTATGTAGAATTGCCAAACACGGTGGAAGGACTGCTCCATGTGGCATCTCTTCCGGGAGACTATTTCTATTATGATGAGAAGACATACGAGATGGTGGGTCAGGAAACAGGCATCACTTATAAGCTAGGAGAACGAATTAGCGTACAAGTCAAAAGCGTAGACCGCTTTGCACGGACGGTTGACTTTATGATTCCGGAGGAGGCTTATTAAGGGAGCGCAGGACTTAGAGATTGATTAGAGATGGAATGGAGTGGAGAGGCAGATAAGCCGGAAAGAAGGTGAGGATATGGCGAAGGAAGCTATGAAACTTGTGGCGAACAATAAGAAAGCATATCACGATTATTTCATAGAAGAAAAATACGAGGCAGGGCTGGAACTTCATGGTACGGAAGTGAAGTCTCTTCGCATGGGCAAGTGCAGTATTAAGGAGGCATTCGTGCGTATTGAGAACGGGGAGGCTTATGTCTATGGAATGAATGTCAGCCCATATGAAAAGGGCAACATCTTTAACAAAGACCCGCTGCGGATCCGTAAGCTGTTACTGCATAAATTTGAAATTAATAAACTGGCAGGCAAGATGGCGGAGCAGGGTTATACAATCGTGCCGTTGCAGGTGTACTTTAAGGATGGCAGAGCCAAGATAGAGGTCGGGTTAGCTAAAGGTAAGAAACTCTATGATAAACGGCAGGATATTGCTAAGAAAGATATGCGCAGGGAACACGAGCGTGAGTTTAAGATCAGGAATCTGTAATTATTATAAACAATGCATCATAGAGATTAATTTTCGCATAATTTGTTCCGATAAATATTTTATAAATACAGATAACGTGTTATACTATCTATATATTATAAATCGAGTTTTGCTCGATTGTAAGTTTTGCTTAATTTAATATGGGCCAGTCAAGGTTTCGACAGGGGTCTTGCAGCTGGAGAAGCTATCCGCAGGCTGATGCGTTAAATCGCGAATCTAAATATAAACGCTGAAGATAATTTAGCATACGCTGCCTAATGGCAGCTGTCCGCCTTAGTGCACCTACACACTAAGATACGGGCATCGACTATGTAGGAAACGACGCAGGGGACGCCTCTGACCTGCGGGCGTATCAGAGGCTACTAAGCACATTGGGGTGTCTGTTTCCTGATGTGCGAGGGAATGTGGAGTAATCCGCAATGACAGACTATGATAGTAGAAGGACAGGGAATGGGCTTTTGGACACGGGTTCGACTCCCGTCT
>VSOA01000309.1 GCA_009774585.1 Lachnospiraceae bacterium | reverse complement strand
CTTCTTTTCCTGCACGATATTCAGTTGTCAATTTTCGGTTGGAATCTCATTCATTGAGATTCCGAGAAGTTATAAAAGATTACGAAACCGTTTTTTCATAATTTTTGTATTCCCGCTAAACTGTGTCGATATGAGAAGATTACGATTTCTCTTCTTGTACAATGTCGCATACAATATTTCCGTGTAAACCTTTTTGGTATCGTAATCTTCTCCAAGCACCACTCTTTCATCACAAGATAATTCTATATCTACAAAAGCTTCCCGCCGCATAAACCAGATAAGCGGGTTGAACCAATGTAATGCATTTGCTGCCACTAAAAGAAATTTTTGGCAGACATCACATCGTTTCAGATGAATCATTTCATGTTTTAAAATAAAGTACAATTCTTCTTTCTCATAATCTGCTTTCGGTAAAATTAGTGACGGATTGAAAAAGCCGATTATCATAGGACTGTCCGATATCGATGACTGACGAACCGGTATCTTTCGTTTATGGTCAATCTGCAATTCTTTATACAATTTTGCTATCTGTTTGAAAATATAACGGTTTTGGGCTATATTTTTGACTGGGACGCTATGTTTTATCAGTTGTTTCTTATAATACAAGTAACTTCCGATATGTACACCGAGAAATCCCAAAGTTCCCGTCAGCCATATGAACTTCATGATATCGATAGGAGTCAATACTTGATCGTCCACATCTTGTGAGGCAATCGGCGTAGATATTGTACTTGGCAGTTCTATCACAAGACGTCTTGGCGCTGCTGTTTCCTTACCCTCTCCCGATGCCACTGCATCATGCTGCACCGTGTAGACGTTTTTTGTGATGAAATTAACAGCGTACCGTACGGTTTCTGTGTTAAAAGGCAGAAGTAAACGCACAGCAATAAAAATCCAGATCAAGCACTTCCATTTTGCCGCATATCGTTTATCTAAAAAGGATGAGAAAAGAATCAACACTATAACAATAAGCCCGCAGGAAAAGGAAACATTTAAAATAGAAAGAAAGAGCATATCTGTCATGATTGTTCCTCCCGATCATGTTCCAATTCCAAATGGTCAAGATATTTTCGAAGTTCCGTCAAATCAGAATCCTGAATCATCCGGCTATTGTATAAAGAAGCAACCATATTCTGCAAAGAATTATGATACACTTTGTCCAAAAAATGTTTACCAGCTTTCGGCTTATATTCGTCCTCCGTAACAAGTGCCATGTACAAATTAACCCCCGTCGAACGGTCACAATTTACAAATTTCTTTGTAGCTAATCTTGATAAAGATGTCATAAGTGTTGACAACTGCCATGTTCTCTGCCCGCGAAGTTGTTTCAGAATAAAACTGGAGGTTACCGGCTGTTCACATTTCCAGAGCACCTGCATAATCTCCAGTTCCGCTTCACCTAAATTTTTGAATGAATTACCCATAGTTTAGCCTTCTCCTTTTAGTATGGATATAACATGCTATTATACAAATGCATAATATCTTATACAAGTATCTAACTTTTTATACATCTGTATATTTTGTTATACAAAAACATAATATGTTATACGTTTGTATATTTTATTATAAAATAGTATAATTTGTTATGCAATAGTATAATGAAAAACTATGTAAGGCATGTGATATATAATGTCACAATTTTTCACTGTAAGTTAAAAAAGACTACATTACATTAAAAGACACACCTGCTAATACAGATGTGTCTTTCAAATCTCATTTATTCTATGGATTACTTGCCAAAAACGGGCTGTGTAATAATCTTTAGTTCGCTTCTTTGCCCCACAGCACCTTGCCGCCGTCAATCAAGAGAATGATAGCCAAGATTACAATCGGAACAATGATAACATTCTGCAACACGTTTGTAAAAATTGCCGTACCGTCTAAGCCGCCGCCAATCAAAGCAACAAGATTGTTCTTAAATGAGAAGAACAAAGAAACCAACGTCGCGCATGCCATGAAAGCAATCGGAATATACAGCATCTTATTGTTTCTCTTATGTCTCTTTAAGTAAGTGCCTACCGCAAGGAATGCAGGTACTGCAACTAGCTGGTTACATGCACCAAACAGAGGCCATACTTTCTGATAACCGGCAAGACAAAGTGCAAAACCGCAGAGCGCCGTAATAACTGTCGCCACATACATATTGTCCAATTTCAGTTTTTTGCCGGTCTCTGTGCCTGCAAATAACTCTTGGAACATGAAACGACCAAGTCTCGTACCTGTATCCAGAGATGTCAGACAGAAACAAGAAACTGCCAAAGAGATAATAGTATATGTCGCATTTACTGCTCCATCCGGCAACCCAATGGCCGCAAAGAATCCGGAAATTGCTGTTGCGAATACAACCGTCGGAGAACCATAACCGGCAGCTGCAAACTGTCCGTCTGCTGTAAGAGTTGCCACTGCAATCAGGGAAATCACTGCCAGTACACACTCAATCAACATGGAACCATAACCGACTAACAGCGCGTCCTTCTCATTGTCGAGCTGCTTGGATGTCGTACCGGAACCGATCAGTGAGTGGAAACCGGAAATTGCGCCGCAGGCGATTGTAATGAACAGTGTAGGGAACAAATAGTTATTGCCTACATGGAAACCGATGAATGCCGGAATCTTTACTACCGGATGCGCTGCAAAGATACCAATAACAGCTGCTACCATCATAAAGTACAGTAAAAAAGAACTCAAATAATCTCTTGGCTGTAACAGAATCCATACCGGAGTTACAGATGCAATCATGATGTAGATAAATACAAATGCAAGCCAGAAGTTCTTAGAAAGAACAATAGGGAATGCAAGACCAAGCGCTACACATGCCGCAAGAAGAATAACACCTATTATGGATGCTACTGCCATAGGTGCATTCTTTCTGTAAACAAAGAATCCGAATGCAATCGCAAGCGGAATAAACAGCATGGAAGCCGTTGCCACAGAACCGTTTGCTTCACTGCCCGTAAATGAGTTCGCAACAATATCTGCAAACGCTGCAATTACAAGAAGTAATACAAGCCATGCAAATACAGTAAAAAGAACTCTGCTCTTGCGTCCGATGTTCTCTTCAATAACCTCGCCGAGAGATTTACCCTCGTGACGGATCGATACGAAGATGGAGCCGAAATCCTGAACGGCGCCAAAGAAGATACCGCCGATCACAATCCATAAGAAACACGGAAGCCATCCGAAAAACGCTGCCTGAATAGGTCCGTTAATCGGTCCTGCGCCTGCTATGGATGAAAAGTGATGTCCCATCAGAACAGGTGTCTTGGCAGGACAATAGTCAACACCGTCTTCTAATTCATGAGCCGGTGTTTTGCGGCTTGGGTCAATTCCCCAAGTTTTGGCTAAGTATCTGCCGTATGTAAGATATGCTACAACGAAAATTACAATAGCCAATAAAATTAATACTACTGAGTTCACACTAATCCCTCCTAATTTGAAATATTTCTTTCGTGTTGCTTTCTTATATGAAATAGATTGCTCTATTCTATAAGCAAATAAAAACCAGAAATTATCCTGCAAAAATATTTTTATAGAATTTTGTAGATTTACGTCCTACATAATTCGTGTAGACTTTTTCATCTTCCATCGTTGCGCATACAATATGTGCCTGCGCAAATCCACGGATATTGAATTTGTAGCCTTTCTCATATTTGAAATGTTTAACAGCTTTCTGCATATCTTTGGATAACGCATGTTCTGAAATAAGGCTGATTGTCAGGTAACTGTACATATGCCCTTCTGCAGGGAATTCCTCGCCTTTTCTTACCAATATTGGCTCCATGTAATCTTTTACAACAGAATATGCTTCATCAATCAATGCCTGATCGACCTTATCCGTTATAATGAAAAGAATATGTTCATAGCTGTCAGAAGACCACATATTGGCTTCTCTGACAAGAACATACTTCTCAACATGTGAATAAAAATATCCATACGCAGGATACTCCTTACCATGAATGACATATGGCTGATAAATATCAAATATACCCGAGTATTTTTGCAATAATCGTTCTAGGTAATCAGCAGTTTTCATTCAGATCCCCTTTGTATGATGCTTTTGTAAATATACAGATATTGTAATCATTTTACATAC
>VSOA01000308.1 GCA_009774585.1 Lachnospiraceae bacterium | reverse complement strand
GCATTCGGACGCGCCGCCTTTTTCCGCTAACTGATTCATAACACGAGCAAAAATGGTGATCGGGGACTGGATGCTTCCGAGTAACTTGGACAGTAACTCTTCTCTTGAAGGAATCTTGGAAATGTTCTCGATTCCCTTAGCATCATAAACCAGACCTTCCACAACACCGCCCTTGACCTCAAGCGCATTTGCTGTCTTAGCGAATTTGCATAACACTCTCGCAGGCGCCGTAGCATCCTCTGTGGAAATAGCAACTGCGCTGGGTCCTTCCAGATAAGGAGTCAGCGACTCGAAATCCGTACCTTTGAATGCAAAATTCATCATTGTGTTTTTGTAAACCTTGTAAGTAATCCCTGCTTCACGAAGCTGCTTACGAAGCTCTGTGTCCTGCTCTACCGTAAGTCCGCGATAATCAACAAGAACAACTGACTGTGCATCTTTGATGGAAGCCGCAATTTCTTCTACAATAGGTTTTTTCAGTTCGACTTTTGCCATTACATTTACCTCCTTATAGATTTTACGCCGAAAGGAGTTCTCTATCAAAAAATCCTTCCTGAAGACAGGAAGGATTCACTATCAAAGCATCTCTTCTCCTCGGTAGGCGATACGCTTACGCCGTCGTTACGGCACCTACTGTCTTCGGCATGGTTATAACAACCTTGAACAATATAGCACATACCGTCTGAGAATGTCAAGTCTCAATTTAAGACATTTCTATATTCGGCACTCATATACTTTGCATATTTAGCCTTCTCTCTGTCAAAATACGTGGAGCCGTCCTTTTCATATGTATATTCCGGCACCCCGTCCTTTGTCGCTTCAAAGAAGGCAATAAAATCTTCCTCATCAATCTCTCCTGCAAGGAAATCCTTCCAGAAATCCTCTTGTGACGCGAACCGTAGATTCGCATCCTGCGGGAAGCGCTGCAGAAATGCCATGACTTTCTCGTACTGCCCTTCCTCCGTATAAGAAAAACTCCACAAATCTTTGTTCACCCATCTCGTTCCGTCATAGTAGGCTTCCTTGCAGGAAATGCCGTCCTGCCCATAACAAGTGATATACCAATGTTTCTTCTTGGGGTCATCAGTAGGAACAGCGCATTTTGTTACTTCATCAGTGAGCAGCGCAACGGCATCCGTATCATCCGTATCGTCGCTCTCTTCCACGTCTGTTTTTCCCGCTGCAATTTCTGACACAGTTGTCATTCCTTTGGTTCCAGACGCCTTTTCAGAAACTTCCTCCACAGTTTCTGATGTATCTGTCATTTTTGCCGGTTCCGGCATTCCGAACATAGCCGCCCTCTTGGCTGCTTCCTCTTCTGCTTGCTTCTTAATTTCCTCAATGTGGGCTTCCACTTCCTCACACAGTGCATCTTCCGCCGCATCAAACTTCTCCAGAAGCTTCTCCCACTCTTTAATCGTATATTCCTGCGCGCCAATCTGGAATTTCGGCTGAATCGTCCCATTCTTGATATTCTTCGCCATTTCTTCCATCTTCTCAAGAAGCTGCTCTCTGTATGACTTCGGCTCCTCCGTCCCTTCCGCTTCTTTCGACGCGTCCGTCTGGTTTGACGATGTATCGGTCCCTTTTACCGTATCCTCTGCTTTCTGGTCCGCTCCCGGCATTAACGCGTCCTCTCCATTGACCGACGTGCCTGCGTCTCCTCTCTTGCGTGTATAATCCCTATAATAATTCTCCGTTATATAACCGCTTCCCATCATATTCGTACGAATTCCCATGCCTGCTTCCTCCCTCTGCGCTATCGTCTTAACAAGGCTTTTCGTCGTTTTCCCTCAATACTGCCGGCCCGCTTCTGCCTATCTGTAACTAATACGAATCAGCACCCGAAAAAGTTTCACACCGGCGAAATTTCCTCTATACCGGAAAACGCACTGTCACCATGTTACATATCCTTCCTCGTCAATATGCACTCCTCCAGACAAACTTTGCATATAATCAATGACTCTCTTTTTCTCTTCTCCCTGCAGAAGCATCGTCTGGCTGCCGGTCTGTATACATGGAATAAACTGATAACTTTGCAGCCCGTTTTCGTCTAAGGTAATCTTAATCATCCCGGTATCGATTGTCTTCGAATTAAACCAGAAATTGCCGAGACTGTACATCACCGGCACGCCTTGTATGACGCCGATTTTCTGTAAGCAGTGCGGATGCGCCCCGATGACGAGGTCCGCTCCCGCCTCCACTACCTCCGGCGCCTGTTTCTCCTGCGCCCAGTCAATCGGCGTCTCATTTTCGTTGCCCCAATGCAGATACACAATCACGAAATCACTGTTTGCCTTGGCTTCTTTGACCGTCTCCAGCAGATTATCCCCGTTCCAACAACGGAACACGCCCGCCGAAGAGTCCGTGGCGCCTTTCGTATCCGGATGATCCAGTTTCTCAATCTGCGTCGCCGCCACGATGGCAATCTTCATATTGTTGATAATATAGTAAACCGGTCTTCGCGCTTCTTGTAAATTACGCCCCGCACCGACGTAGGTAATCCCCGCATTTTCCAGTGTCTCCATCGTATCTAGGAACGCCGTCTCGCCATAATCGTACGCATGGTTATTAGCAAGCGATACGATATCCACACCCATATCGTTCAAGAATGACACTGATGTCGGTTTCGCCCGGAATGTGAATTTCTTATCTTCCAGCGGAGTTCCCCTGTCAGAATACGGGAACTCATTATTGAGCATCATGATGTCGGCGCTTTTCATTTCCGTAAGCAGACTCGGGACGATGCCGTTTGCAATATTTCCGTTACCGCTCACTTTTCCCATAATAGCATAGTTTTCATCAAATAAAATGTCGCCCGCAAAAGTGATCGTAACCTGATCCGGACTGACTGCGTCCTTGGCATAAATATTATTTTCCACCATATAATCCGGGTCGTTCAGCACATCCGCATACTTGTCATTGGCATTCATAATCTCGTCAATCTGCGTTTTTTCCGTCACCGCATTTCCATTCACCACCCGCTCGGCTGTCAATTGGAAATGATTATTCCGCGGCGCCGCCGGTTCCATAATCCATCGAAACGCGGCAAGCGCCGAAATGCCCGCCGCCATTACCACGCAGAACGTAATGAAAAAGGGGCGCAGGAAACTCCGCCTGATATTGACTCTATTCTGTTTTCTTTGTTTTTGATATTTTTTCCTTCTTTTACCCATGCACCTATTATAGCACAAAAAGAAAACTGTGCAATTTGGGTTCTCTTCAAAATTTTATTAAACAGTCTTAATGCGTGCCTTTATCAGACACTTCATTTCACTCCATGCACACAACAGCGCAAAAACCGTGATACTCAAAGACTTATATGTCATAAATGAGTGAATATAAGAATGGTTAACACTGAACATATACCAGCCAAACGGCAGCGCCGCTATATATAGATACGTTAGAAACACCTCTTTTGAAAATCCGCTTGTGCACTTCGTGCCGCACCCGAAAAATATAATAACGGCTGCCGCCAAAACAACCAGCACATACGGATATTTAGCGATGACCATGATATTTTTGTATACAACATCCCAATAGCCGATAGTTTTACCTGACACGTTGCTCCCTGACCGGATCATGACAGAATGCACCGCATCCGCAAACAAATTTTCTCCCGTCAGAAGCAGAAGGCGTGCTTCATTCTCTGTTCCCTTCATGCAAATAGTCCAAAATAACAGCGGAATGCCAAGTGTAAAAGCAGGTACGTTAAAAAATCAAAATAACTTGTTGTCATTCCGATCACCAAAAAGAGCAGGCTCGTCACCTGTTTCTTCTTTATACCCTGCGTTTTCTTTAAAATATAGATTGAAAAAGACATAGAAATGACAAAAACCCACGTATACTGCATAGACATTCCTATCGCGTGAAATTCCATACATGCCATTGCTGCAACAAAAGCCGTTATAAAGCGCATGCCTTAACATAAGCGCATCCGTATAATTATCCAATGTAGTCGATTGATATCGTAAATGTTTTGTGCAAACGCGCCCTCGATTTTAAAAATATCGATAGATGCCCTCGCATTCTCTATCATCGGTTCTGTGGGAATCATATACACAAGAAACAGCAATCTGCAGCGCCGGCGCCGCGCGGCGGGGGGGGGGGGGCGGGGGGGGCGGGC
>VSOA01000307.1 GCA_009774585.1 Lachnospiraceae bacterium | reverse complement strand
TATCCAGTCTGTGGCGGGGTGCATTACCATATTGACGGCGAATGCGGTGGTCAGAAAAGTTGACAAAGAAAGCGCCATGATTTAGCAGACATAAATTGCATTGGAAATGTGCCGGATATGCGAAGCTGATCAGATATAGCGGCACGACAAACTGCTTTGATATGGAGGTAGATATGAATAGTGCAAAACAGATACGGAAAATGAATAAGAATGAATTAACCGGATTTGACCGTTTTAACCGGATTTCCGTGCCGGCGAATATAGTGCTGAACATCATTTTTATATTGATGGCATTGGCATGCGTCATACCGGTCTTTCTGGTAGTGGCGATTTCGTTCTCTGCAGAGGCGTCCATTACGGAATATGGATATCATTTTATACCGAAGGTTTTTTCGCTGGAGGGTTATACATTTCTCATTTCTCAGAGCAAAATGATTATCCGTGCACTCGGCGTATCATTGTTTGTGACCGTGGTGGGAACGGCGCTTGGCGTACTTTTGACGACGCTGATGGGCTATGTACTTTCACGTCCGGGGTATAAACTGAATGGATTTTTGACGATGGTTGTGTTTATTCCGATGGTGTTTAACGGTGGTCTGGTGTCAACTTATTATGTGGTCAGTCAGCTTCTGGGATTGAAAAACTCGGTGTGGGCGCTAATTTTGCCGCTGTGTGTTTCTTCTTTTAATGTGGTAATCTGCCGCACGTTTTTTAAGACAACAGTACCGGAATCCTTGATTGAATCGGCGAAGATGGACGGCGCGAGCCAGCTTACAATTTTTTCAAGAATCGTGCTGCCGATTTCCAAACCGGTGTTGGCGACCATTGGACTGTTCCTTTGCTTCTCATACTGGAATGACTGGTATCAGTCCATGCTCTATATAGAGGATGCTAAACTATATTCTTTACAGGCGTTATTAAATGCAATTCTGACCAATATTCAGATGCTGGCAAAGAATGCGGCAACCATGGGGCTGGGGGCAGCGGAAATGCTGGCGCAGATGCCGCAGGAGGCAGCCCGTATGGCAATCGTGGTAATCATTGTAGCGCCGATTGCATGTGCCTATCCCTTTTTCCAGAAATACTTTATATCCGGGCTTACGCTGGGAGCGGTGAAAGGGTAATTGAGAGCGGCATCGGATGACAGATTGGCAGTAAACGGTATCAGACCGCCGGATAAAATGCGGCGGAAGATATAGATGGTGGTAAACCAACCATAATCTTTATTATGAAGGAGGATGACTATGAAAAGGAAAAGTTTAAACAAGTTGCTTGCATTGGGAATGACGGCTGTCATGACGGCAGGATTATTGACAGGATGCGGCGGTTCAGGTAATGGTGCATCTGCACCGGCAAACGACGCGGCACAGAGTACTTCCGAAACCGAAAGCGCGGATACGGATAGTGCGCCTGCGGCTGATACGGGAGCAGCAGATTCCGAACAGGATTCGGGCGAAGTGCCGACACTCATATGGTGGACGGTAGGCGGAACTCCTGCAGATGATTTTGACGAGGCGGTTGCCCAGATCAGTGATTATTGTGAAGAGAAAATCGGCGTGAGACTGGATGTGAAAATTGCCGGCTGGGGCGATTATGACACGAAGATGAATACGATCGTCAATGCAGGAGAGTATTTTGACATCATGTTCACCAACAATACAAATTACAGCAAATTTGTAAATCTGGGTGCTTTTGAAAATATCAGTGATATGGTACAGACGGTGGCGCCGGAGCTGTACAGCTTTATCCCGGAGAAGCTTTGGAGCGGCGTGCAGATTCACGGAAACGTATATGCGGTGCCTACTTATAAGGATTCGTCTCTGACGCAGTTTTACTATTTAGACGACCAATATGTGCAGAAATACAACCTTGATTTGAGCAGTCTGAAAGATCTGCAGACACTTGATCCGATTGTACGGACAATTAAGGAAGGGGAAGGAAAATCCTTATATCCGCTTATGCTGAATCAGGGTACGCTCTGGAACGGTTTCTTTAATGATTATGACGGTCTGGCAAGCGGTATTCAGGCAATCGGCGTTAGAATTGACGATCCGGAGCGCAAGGTAGTGTGCACACTGGAGCAGGAAGATATCATTGAGGACTTGGAACTGCTGCATTCATGGTATGTGGACGGTATTATCAATCCGGATGCAAACGTTGTGACTGAAGACAGTAAGGGTAACGTTTTCGGTAATGCACAGGGATGGCCAAGCGCGGTGGTACAGTGGGAGACACTGCAAGGCGTTGAGAAATATGATGCTGTAAAAGTATTCGGACCTTTATATACGACAGAGACTATTCAGGGTTCCATGAACGCTATTTCTGTCAATTCCAATTACAAAGAAGAGGCGCTTAAAGTATTGCAGCTTATTAATACGGATCAGAAATTCCGTGATTTATGTGCATACGGCGTGGAAGGCAACCATTTTGAATATCTGGAAGACGGCAGTGTAAAGAGATTAAGAGACGACTGGACATGGCCGGCATATACGCAGGGAACATTCTTTATCATGAGTAATCAGGAAGGCTCTGACCCGAACCAGTGGGATGAAGTGAAACAGCAGAATGAAGAAGCGGCTGCTTCCACATGTCTCGGATTCGCGCTCGATGTCACCAACATTCAGAACGAGGTATCGAATGTCAATACGACATGGGACAAATACAAATATGATATGTTGACGGGAGCTTCCGACCCGGCGACTGCAGTGCCTAAGTGTATCGAAGATTTAAAGGCGGCAGGACTCGATACGATTATAGCGGAAGCGCAGAAACAGATAGATGAATTTTATAAATAAAAAGGGCGCGCAGCATAGTCCGACAAAAGGTTTGGCGGGTATGTGATAAGGAACGCCTAAGAACCCCGGACAGAATAATGTCTGGGGTTTTTGGGGAGTTCTGAAGGTGAAGTGATTACCTTGCATCACTAAGCTAAAGCCGATATAATAGTCCCTATAGTGTTGAAAACAGGATATTGGCACAAGCTTGCAGGCTAAGAGAAAGGCACGGGTCTAAAGATGAGTAAATATCGGTCTGTCTTTTTCGGATACCGGATTTATAGAATAAAGTTCATAAAGATAGTTTGCTTTGTTTTCCTCATAAGCGCCATTGTATTTTCCGGTGTGCTGGTTTTTCTGATGAATACCTGGATGAGTGATTTGCGGCAGCAGTCGCAGGATGTATTTGCGGAAAGAGAGAGAAGGCTGGATAATATCCGGCTGCGGGCATTTGATTATACGAACGGCATGTATGAGGACGCCAAACTGATAGAAGATACGGCTGCGTTGTTTGATGCGCGCAGTGAAGAAGAATACACGGAACTTCGCAGGGTTAACAGTTTGAAAAGCAACACGCAGATTGGATATCTGCCGGCGAATATTATGAAGAAGCTTCTGGATCGCCAGAATCATATTACGGGCGTGACATTGGATTCAGCCAGTGGAACCAAAGCGCTTTGGTGGGAATATGGCAATATCCGGCTTAAATATGAATTGGAAGAACCTGAGGCATTTCTGGCGAAGTATGGTTACGGAGATATTATGGTGGCTGCTTGTCCGATTCGGAATCCTGAACATATGGAACAGACGCTGGGCAGATTGAATTTCTGGGTGAACAGTCAGGATATATACGGAGAAAAGACCGTTCCGGCACAGTGGGCGATTACGAACAAAGAAGGCACCGTTTTGCTGGATAAGGGAATGACCGGGACCTATGCTCAATGGCTCCATAAATTGCGGCAAGAAGAGCGGCAGTCGGGGTGGCTTTTTGCGAAAAGCGGAATGCCGGTGTTTTTTGTCAAGCAAATTTCTGAGGAAAACGGTTATTGTTTCTTTGTAATGAAAGATATCGGTTCGACTCTGTATGATAACCGTTATACGGTATCCGTCATGGTGGCAGCTTTTGTGTTGGTGGCGCTTGGCGTGCTGGCCTGTTACTATGCCGGAATCCAATCAGATGCGGCGTTCATGGCACTGATCATGGATATGCTTTCGTCGATGGAACACGGCGATTTTAACCGGATGCAGGAACTTACGCTGCCGGTCAGACACAGGCAGAATGCAGACCGGAATATTGCAGAAACATTGAAAGATGTAGGGATGAAGCTGAAAGGATATATTGAGACGGAATATATCTTAAAGCTGAAA
>VSOA01000306.1 GCA_009774585.1 Lachnospiraceae bacterium | reverse complement strand
GGGAATAACATAGCACCTTTCATGTCCCATTAAACGGACTTAAAGGTATACCGACCCAGTTACTGACTAACACCATACGAATTAAACAATATAATAGATTTTGCTCGTGAGAAGTATAGGATAAATAATGCAGATTTTAATGAAGAATTATGGAAAATCAGAGAATATAAAGAACAGATGTATGAGCGGAAAAATAATATGTATAAAGTGAAATCACATATGCTTACTACAGGTTATTCTTTTGAGAGGTATGAGATTCTTGATTACAAAGGAATAATTAGTGGTCAGGTTGTATTAGGTACAGGTTTTTTGTCAGAATTTACTGCTTCACTTTCAGATTTTTTTGGAACGGAATCAAAAGCTTTTTCTGACAAATTGGAAGAAGCTAAAGATGCGGCAATGAGGAAATTAATTGAAAAGTCGGTATCAGTAGGGGGAAATGCGGTTATAGGAGTAGACTTTGATTATATTGTGTTTGGAAATAATATGATAGGAGTCGTTGCTAATGGTACCTCTGTTATTATCGAAGCAATGTAGGTATAAATGAAAATCATTCTCCGCAGTTATGCTGGGCGCGTAGGATAACAATAGAAAGCCTTCTATGTTAGAATGAGAAAGGTATCGGAAGCCAATCTCAAAGCAAAGGAGGCGATCCCACCTTAAGCGTGGAGGTCTCACAGAGGTTTCATTAGTCTGGTAACGACGCTTGCGATACCTGCCTTTCGGGCGAGCATGCAAACAGCCCTTATTAGGGCAAATAATAAACTATTACTTGAAGTGGTAGCTGTTAACTTAAATTGTATTGCTGTTTTCAATGATAAGTATCGAGGTTTCCAAGATTATATTACATAAAAAATCGGGGAGCATGATTCTCAGGCTTCCCGAAACTTAATTTACTGCGGAAGAAGGGACAGTTGAACAGGTTCAAGTCCCATTTCACACATTCATAAAATTTACTGCGGAAGAAGGGACTTGAACCCTCACGTCGTTTCCAACACTAGATCCTTAGTCTAGCCTGTCTGCCAATTCCAGCACTTCCGCATACGTTCACAACGCAAGTAATATCTTACTATCACCCTTGCAAAAAGTCAATAGATTTCTGATGAATTTTTTCATTTTTTAAATTTTAAAATTTAAATTTCCATGTTTTTTCAGTTGAAGCGAAGAGTATTGAAAAGAAGATTCAGAAAGATTCATAAATAGACTTGACATTATATTTAAAAAACGATAAAATAACATTTGTTCGCAGGAATGGCGGAATTGGCAGACGCGCACGGTTCAGGTCCGTGTGGTAGCAATACCATGAGAGTTCAAGTCTCTTTTCCTGCACTGATAAGAAAGGCATCACAATCGTGTGGTGCCTTTTGATTTTATAAGAAAACGCACCGTGCAAACAGAAATTGATTCGGAAATTTATCTGTTTAACCGTCTACCGCACCAAGAAAAGGCAAATTATCACATCTTATACTATTTTCAAAGACAAATACCTTCTCTATAATAGAACATAAGTAATACAATACTTTGAAGGGTTATGGAGGGGTATTATGCGATACGGACATTTTGACAATGAGAAAAGAGAGTACGTGATTGACAGAATTGACCTTCCGTGTTCGTGGACGAATTATCTCGGCGTGGAAGACATGGCTGCGGTGGTGAATCACACGGCAGGCGGATATCTGTTCTACAAGACGCCGGAATATCATCGAATCAGCCGTTTCCGGGCGAATGCGGTGCCGATGGACAGACCGGGGTTTTATGTATATCTGAGGGACAACGATAGCGCGGATTACTGGTCCGTGTCATGGCAGCCGGTGGGCAAACCGCTTGCATGTGCCAAGTATAGTTGCCGTCATGGTATGTCCTACACGGTATACGAGTGTGAATACGAAGGAATCAAGGCGTCGCAGACGATGGTGATACCCAGAGGGGAAGCGGTGCAGCTCTGGGATGTGAGGGTCAAGAACACAGGGGACAAGGTGCGGAATCTGAGTGTCTTTTCCTATTTGGAATTTTCTTTCCATCATATTATGATAGACAATCAGAATTACCAGATGAGCTTATACTGCGCGGGCGCTTCCTATGACGACGGTATCATCGAGGAAGATTTGTTTTACGAGGAAGAAGGTTATCAGTATTTTACGGCGAATTTTGAGCCGGACGGCTTCGACTGTATGCGCGATCGGTTTATCGGAACATACAATACGGAGACAAATCCGCAGGCGGTGGCAGCAGGTAAGTGTTCTTCTTCTTATGAAAAAGGCGGCAACCATTGCGGCAGTCTGCAGAAGGATTTGACATTGCAGCCGGATGAAGAGGTGCGTCTTATCTTTATGCTGGGCGAGGGCAGAAGCGAAGAAGGCAGACGCGTGCGCGCCAAATATACGGATGAATCGACAGTAGATGCGGTTTATGCGGATCTGCGGCAGTATTGGGAGAATAAATGCATGAAGCTGCAGATTCAGACGCCGAATGAGGGTATGAACACGCTCATTAATACATGGACGTTATACCAGTCGGAAATTAACGTCATGTTTTCAAGGTTCGCTTCGTTCATTGAGGTCGGCGGAAGAGTGGGACTTGGCTACAGGGATACGGCGCAGGATGCAATGACGGTTCCGCATTCCAATCCGGAGAAATGTAAGGAGCGTATCGAGCAGTTGCTGCGGGGACTGACCAGCGAAGGATACGGTTTGCATCTTTTCCAGCCGGAATGGTTTATGGAGAATACGGGTACGAAACCTTTCAAATCGCCCACGGTTATTCCGGAGCCGGACAAAGACAGCATCATACACGGGATCAAGGATGCGTGTTCCGACGATGCGCTGTGGCTTGTGGCATCGGTGACGGAGTATATCAAGGAAACGGGTGATGTAGCATTTGCTTTTAAGCAGCTTCCTTATGCGGACACATACATGAATGGCAGTAAAGAGACGGAAACGGTCTATGAACATCTGAAGAGAATATTAGATTTTTCCACAAAGCAGGTAGGGCAGACGGGTATCTGCAAAGGACTCAGAGCCGATTGGAATGATTGTCTGAACTTAGGCGGCGGCGAGAGCGCTATGGTAAGTTTCCTGCACTATTGGGCGCTGCAGCAGTTCATTGGTCTGGCCAAGCGCTTGGGTAATACGGAAGACGCGGAGCGGTACACGGCAGTTGCCGGGAAAGTAAAGGATGTGTGTAATACACAGCTTTGGGACGGCAAATGGTTTATCAGAGGTATCACGGCAAACGGTAAGAAAATCGGGACACAGGCGGACGCGGAGGGTAAAGTCCACTTGGAGTCCAATGCATGGGCGGTTCTCTCCGGTGCGGCTGATGATGAGAAGGCGGATATGGCGCTTGCGGCGATTGACGAGTATCTGTATACGCCTTACGGACTCCTTCTGAATACACCGTCCTATACCGTGCCTGATGATGATATCGGATTTGTTACCAGAGTATATCCGGGATTGAAGGAGAATGGAGCAATTTTCTCGCATCCGAATCCTTGGGCATGGGCGGCGGCATGTATGAGGGGACGGGGCGATTTGGCAATGAAGTTCTATGACGCGCTCTGTCCGTACCGGCAGAATGATCAAATCGAGATAAGGGAATCGGAGCCGTATTCTTATTGCCAGTTTGTTGCAGGGAAAGACCACAGTGCGTTCGGCAGAGCGAGACATCCGTTTATGACGGGTTCAGGCGGCTGGTCTTATTTCTCGGCGACCAGATATATGTTGGGGATTATGCCGGATTATGATGAATTAATTATCAATCCTTGTATTCCGGCAGATTGGAAAGAGTATCGGGTGCAACGTGTCTTTAGAGGGGCAGAGTATGATATAAGGGTAAGTAATCCTGCGAATGTCATGAAGGGGGTCAAGGAGATTCGCGTAGATGGCGTAAGCGTAACGAAGGTTATACCGCAGGAGGCGGGGAGCAGTCATGTAGTGGAAGTTGTGATGGGGTAGAAGTAAAACCTGAGGATACGGGTTGGTTTCAGGAGTAGAATCAGGTTAGATAACAGGAGCAGGAGGTTAACGGTATGATCAAGTTTGGAACAGGTGGATGGCGTGCAGTCATCGGCGATGAATTTACGAAAGAAAATATTCAGATTTTATCCAGAGCCATCTGTGATAAGATGCGGGAGGAAAATGTAGTCGAGGACGGCATTGTC
>VSOA01000305.1 GCA_009774585.1 Lachnospiraceae bacterium | reverse complement strand
AAGCGAAGGAATTCGAGGAACCGGCGCGGATGTATGATGAAGAGGGATACTACGAAGAGGCGAAACTGCAATACCAGTATGCCAAGGCAATCTATGGGGAGTTGGATAAGCCGAATAAGGCGGATGAGATACAGGGCAAGGTAGACATCGTAGAGACGAAGCAGGCAAAGAGTGAAGAAAATGCCGAGAGTGTCAATAAGACTGTGAGTGGAAATAATTAGATGGTAAACGAAAAGACGTTTGATTATGAGAACTACATACAGGAACAACTGCGGAGGATAGACGACTTAGACGAACGCAGATTTGCCAAACAACTGTTATTGGAGAGTCTTGGTAAGATGATTGAGTGGTCGGAAGAGAAATATGCAGCCTTGGAAAAGCGTGTACAGAATGAACTCGACCTGCCATGGAAGTATTTTCACGTCTGTATGACTGTGATTGATAAGAAAGATTACGACCCTATCAATAGCTTCTGGTTTCCCGTGTGGGAGGAAGATGTTCAGAAGAGGCGGGAACAAAGCTATGAAACCATCTATCTGGCGGCGGATGAGAAGGTGTGCAATGCATTTCTGGATATGGGTACGCTGATAGGAGTCAATGAAGCGACGGGTGAAAGCATCTGCTTTCAAATCAGGCGCAGCGACAGATATTGGCGGAGCATGGACAAACTCTACCATTTGTTTACCGGCAACCATGTGCCGTGGCAGACGATACATATGGGACATGTGGAGAGGTTTTTTGACCTGATTCCGATGACGGAGGAAGGTTCGGATGGGCAGACGACAGAGAACGACTGGACGATACAAGACGACAAATGGGCGAAATACATCAGAAGAGACATGATGCTTCTATGGAACATTCGGCAATTCGATGTGCATTCAAGGGAATACAGAATACCGTGCATAGACGAAGTGTTCTATGAGCATGTTTTCTATCTGCCGAAGGAGCAGGAGACAGAGGACGGTTATCTCGTGGATGCCGCAGAGGATATTCTGTCTATCAGATATGAAGAGAATAAGATTGTGCTTAGGACGACGGCGGAGTCCTTGGAAGATATCACGATATACAGACTCTGTCAAGGAAAGCCGGAACAGTCGGCGGGATATCATCATCCGGTGCTGTCAAACCGCAGAAAGGACAGTCTGGCGGCGAGGTATTCCGGGCAGACAGGGAATTTTATCCAGACGCCCATGTAACTTCACAGGAAGATAGAAGAGATGGCGGACGGGTATCGGATTCATGTTCTCGGCTATGAGATTCTCGACAGAACAGAAAAGGAGTATCTGGCAGGAGATATGAACAGCTTTACGGGGGTCAGGCTGTTTAGCAATGATCAGAGAAAAATCCTGCTTCTTAGAATACAGGCGGAAGAACGGCATGAGGAAGACTATTTGTATGAATCGCAGATACGCTATATTCTGTCACAATTGCAGTTGGAATATCTTGAATATCGGTGCATGGGGATGCTTGAGTAACCACGCCGCTTTTATGGGAGATAGTATTGCTATTATTTTGATAGGAGATAATAGCGGACAAATATGGTATTGATTCAGAAACTATGAAAGCTCAGTTTGCCTATATTATGAATAATTTAATACATAATATAGGTGAATACATTGTAGACGGAGCACCATTGAAATGCTCTATGCAGGCGGATGCAGGTAATATACAGAAGTTTACATATAAGGGAAGGGAGATTATCAGTAAACCAGCCATGACAGAAGAAATGTCTGTATTACAACTTCCAAAGAATAGGACAGAGAATGCATGTGGTCAAACATTCGCAAATATAGAAGATACAGCGGGGGGATTAATGGACGAGATGCTGGTTACGCTGATGGAGGATAAAGGTAAAAAGAAGGAAATAAATATAACCAGTTTTGGGAACTGCAAATGGATTGAGAAAGATAACATTACCAAAATTGAAGAGGTGGTGGAAAATATATTTAGAGTTTTAAAGGGTATCTATTATAAAGGACGTCCACATTTTACAAGAGAAGAAATTGCAGAAATAGTAATAGAGATGCTGGAACAGGGAAAAGGAACCTGCTATTGTTATATGGTATTAAACAATAAATGGGAAAATCTTCCGACAGGATATGATTTTGCTGAAGAGTCTTATCATTATGAACTTCCATGCATAGGATTTGATGGTAATACATATATGCAGTTTAATGATAAAGAGGGTATAAATTTGATGTCCATGCTGTTTTGCCGACATGGTGGGATTATTTGTGCGAAGGAGTCAGGTCAAGAACAAAGTCAAACAGAAGAAATGGAGGATGGTATTGGAATAGAATTATATACTCAGAAGGATTTTTATTATTTGGTGGATGTAGTATCAGGTGAGGCTAATACTTATGATGGCATGGTTGCAGTAGCTTATGAGGTGTTAAATAGGTGTAGAATAAATGGTAAAACCATTGAAGAGGTGGTAACATCTGGTGCATATACAGGATATAGTGCGGAACAATTTGGAATAGTACCTGAGGATGGGATTGCCAAGAATGCAGTTTTAGCCGTATTAACGGGTGAAGTGGATAATCCCATCGGGGATATACAATATCATTTTGGAAAGCAGGAGGGGTTTGATCTTTGGTGTGAGGCGGATAAGTGTTCAAATGTTATTGTAATTGGAGAAGGTCCATATAGGAATGTTTTTTATGAACCATATGGGGCAGTTCATAATGAGAAAGAACAATTGACCGAAGATGCTGTAATTATATATGATAATACAAACAAAAAGTGGCTTTTTGATGGAGAGGTAATAGGGAATGCAAATATACAATAAGTTAACTGGTTTCATTGTGTTATTACTCTTGGCAGTGTTAGTAGTAAATATACCATGTCAGACACTGGCTTCAGAATCGCTTCTAAATGAACCAGATAGAGAAGTTGTTAATATGAATATTTTGCAGTCGAAAGATAATCTTACAGAGGGAATGCTTGAGATACCGGAGGATGTTCAGAGAGAAATAATTTTATATCAATGGATTATGGAAGCGGTAGAGCAGTATATATCAGAAACGGGCATAGAAGATGTTTTTTCTTGTGATTTAGAAAATGATTTGTTATATGGTGACCGGGAATTTCGTTTGATGGAAATGCAAAGAGCAGAGTGGAATAGGTATGTATATCCAATCAAAGATGAAACAAGAATTGATATGAAGCGGGAAAGTTATAAGCTGATATTGCCGGGAGTGGAACACATTCTCTATATGGATGTGAATATAAAGGCAGGTCAGATATTCATATATCCCAAAGAATATGGGGTTGCAATGCAGACAAAGGGTGGCAATATTACTGCATATGAATTAATTGAAAGAGATGACAATGGACAAATCGAATACTACCCGGATATTTATGTCGAATCGGATTGGGATGATTTGGCATATTCTGACAACCATTTCGCGGAAGTTTCTTTTGATGAACTGGGAGAACTGAACTTCATGGAAATACCGGATGCCATAGATGATCCGGTAAAATATCTTAATGTGGCAAGCGTTTTAAAAAGATATGTTGATGAAAAACAGCTTGATGATGTATTTTATTTTGATGCTGAACAAGATACAATCAGTCAGGTTACTAATTTGATATATACCTGCCGGCTTAGAGGAACTACTATGACACTGTATATTGATATTGATGGCTATAATATGAAAGCTCATATTTATCAAGTAGAGGAGTGAGACAGATATGAAAAAGTTATGGGAAGGTGTCCTGATAGGGTTTGCAGCAGGTGCACTGGTGATGTTGACGATAACTAAGATGGTTAATGTGCAGAACGGAGAACCGGAGCAAAATATCGAAAGGCAGCAGGAAGAACAGAATAAAGAAGATTTTGTGAATGGGGAAGAAATACAGGATGCCGTTAATAATGAAGCAGGTGGATATTATGTTTCTGCTCATATGCAGGTGCCGGTAAATTTTACAGAACAAGTATTACTATATGGGTATATTGAGTATGGAATAAGAAAATATAATGAAGCAAATGGGCAGACGATTATATACTCTTGCAATATGGAAGAGGATATGCTGCCGTTCGATACAGAATTTTGTATGATGGATACGGATAAGCAGCCATATAAGACTGATTTGGCAAAAGAAATCACTCCCGAATTGGCAAATAACATATATAACTTTAGATTAAAGGAACAGAATAATACGATTTACATGTCGGTTGATAC
>VSOA01000304.1 GCA_009774585.1 Lachnospiraceae bacterium | reverse complement strand
CTGATCGGCGAGGCTGACGATCCGCGCTACTTCGCCCATCCAGATCGCTATAACGCTGATATTCTCTGGTTTACGAAGGGATTCGTGGAATACAACATTCCTAATTTTATTCCGAGATTCCAAAAGATTACCCAGATTACTATCTCCGCCGAATTGTCTTCAGAAGCACCGGGCGTCAATAACGTCTGGCCTTCGGATATCACCTTTTATCTGAATGATATCTGCGTGGGACGATGGCTCTCTCCCGGTGATTTCGGCGATTCAAGAGGTCTTTTCACGCCCGATTGGTGGTTTCCTAACTGGAATCAATACGGTCTATTGAAGCTGCTTGTTATTAACAAAAAAGGTACTTACGTGGACGGCCTAAAAATTTCCGATGTGACGATTGACAGTTTTCTGCTCGACTACCGCAGCAGCATCCGCTTCCGCATGGCTGTGGACGATGATGCTGAACATATCGGCGGTCTCACTATTTTTGGTAAAACTTTCGGAAATTACGGTCAGGACATCAAAGTAAGCCTGCACTATGCGCCTATGGATGACCTGCCGCAACAAGGTTAATAGAATGGTCAGATAAAGGCTTTGCAGGAATTCCCGCAAAGCCTTTTTATTTTATCCTTCTATGTTTCTTGTTGCTCTGATTCTCTTAATATTTTACGCCCCATACGCTTTCGTTAGCGCCTACCGCGCTGAATGTCATAACCTGTGTGCCCGCCTCATCATTCATCTGACAGAATACACCACTATAGCTGACATCACCGTATGTAATATGCATATAACATGTGCCGTCTTTGGTTTCCCAGCTTCCTTCTATACCATCGCCATAGACTATGCCGCTCTCGTCCAAATATAGGATAAAAGGCTGTGCAATGTCCGCGCTGATTGCCGTCCCCTGATTGATCACATAGTATCTGCCGGCGATATCCGCCATCTCATAGCCACTCTCGCTCACTGCCTCGCCGTCTGTTGCATAAGGAAGCATACACGGCCATCCTTCTTCATTTACGATGAACTGATGCACACGAGGCTCATGGTCTTCCGTTTTATTATCAAAACGAGTATGGTTTACAATATATTTCTTCCCATCGTCATCCACAAACGCCGAATTATGTCCCGTCGCCATATACGCCATCTCAAGACTAGGCAGGAAATAATTTCCGGACAACTTCAAGCCGTAAGGATAATGCTCCGGATTGGTTGTGTCTAACGGGAACTCTCCGTTCATATCTACATAATCGCCGTCTATTGTCTCGGAACGGAATACTCTGATCTGATAGCCGCCCTCGCGTACTAATCCGCCGTAAGAAACAAAGAGATAATAATAACCACTCTGTTCATCATATAAGATATAAGGAGCTTCGATAGAACTGTGATTACCTCCGAGCAATCTCTTACCAAAATACGGATCAACACGTTTCTCCTCGTCCGCCTCCGGATGAATCACTTCTCCCGTCTGTTTGTCGAGTTCTAACAGATACATACCGCCCGACCATGAACCGTATACCATCCACAATCTGCCTTCCTCATCATAAAGTACGGTAGGATCGATAGCATTAGGAAACTTATTGAAGTTATATTCATTGCTCTTCTTGATATATCTGTCCTTTGCTTCTTCTTCGTCCACATACTCCGCCACATCCGTTTCACCAAACGTCTCCAATGTGAAACCTGAATAAATCAAAGCGCCCTTCCATTCATACGGTCCGTCAATCTTGTCGCTGGTCGCATAGCACAAATTAGACGCGTTCCAAGTCGATGTCGTACAGAAATACAAATAATATAACCCGTCTTCTTCATTATAAATAACATCGGGAGCCCATACATGCCAAGCTCTGTCATCGGTAGGAATCACACTGTTCTTGCTTCCAGCGTAAGCAAATGCTTCCTTATTTGCCATTAACTCATAATAAATCTGGTCCTTCACTTTATAGCCATCCCCGATAGACGTCCAATGCCGTAAGTCGTCCGATACTGCCGTGGACATATGAGAGCCGAATATGTAATATTTACCGTCAACCTTAACAATAGACGGATCGTGAACGCTTGCCCCTGCCTCAATCTTAGCCGTCGCTATTCCGTCATAATTTACCGTAAAGTCCAAATCTGCAGGCACCTCCTCTGCACTGTCCGCCGCGGTTTCTGTCTCTGTCTGTGTCTCTGTCTGCACCTCTGTACTGCTATCCGGATTGCTGCCATCTTGTGTCGTGTTTCCGCAAGCTGCCGCACCGGCTGTCACTGCCGCACAAAGCGCACATGCAAACAACATTTTCCTCTTTCTCATGCCACCTTCTCCTTCTAAATATTCAAAATTCTTTTATACGCCGGCATCCGGAGACTATCCCCTCCGGTTACCTAACTATATTTTTACTATATCAGAAGCGGCACATTTGTTCAATGATTTTCTTTATATTTTAATAAAATATTTTAAGTATTTGTATACATAACACACGTTATCCAAGCGCATCGCAATCCATATATGTATTCTCTCTTTACCGCAATCCTATCTTCATTCATTAATTGCAATATCAATACGGCTCAGCTTTTCCATCAGAATCTCTTCTTCCGTTGGCATATCTTCGGATAATTCAATCTTTGCACGCACCTGTCTCATCTGCTCGTCAACGGCGGCAATCCTCTCCGCGCAGTCTGTCAGCTGCTCCACGATTTCTCTCTGATTCGGCACATCCTGCTTGTATTTCAACTGATGTTCCAAGCTAGCCCAGAAGTCCATGGCAATCGTGCGAATCTGCACCTCTACCGCCATATCCTTTGTCTGATCCGAGAAAAAGACCGGTACGCTCACAATCATATGATAGCTGCGATATCCGTTCGGTTTGGGATTCTTAATATAATCTTTCTCCTTGATCACCGTGATATCATCCTGCTTGGCAAGTGCCTGCGCCAAGACATAAATATCATCCACATATGAGCAGACCACCCTGATTCCTGCCACATCATACAAATTGTTTTCTACATTTTCCAACGTGAAATCAAGTCCTTTGCGCGCTAACTTGTTCATGATACTGCTGCTGCTCTTAAGCCGTGAACTGATCGAAGTAATTGGATTGCGCCGGTAACGGACATTAAACTCCGAGTTAAGCACATCAAACTTCGTCCGAACCTCTTTGATGGCACAACTGTATCTCATACGCATTTCTTTGTAATCTATCACCGTGCCCGCAACTCTTTTTCGCTGGTCATAAATCGCTCTGTCCACCTGCGGAAATATCATCATCTCCGTATTGTTTGACTCTGCGCTCATCTCGTCTAACGGGAAAAAGGGATTTCCACTCATTTGTTTTCCTCCAATTAATAACATATGTTCTATTTCCATTTAATATCAGTTTTCATCCACTGTTACTATACCCCATATATAAAACAGAAACAATAAACGTTGTCTTAATTTTGTCTAAAAAAAGAGCTGGCTGTTACACCAACTCTTCGTCACATCTATTTGCCCAGCGTACTGTACTGTCCCTTTCTGTCATAGGAATCCAACAGATAGTGATTCTGCGCCTGCATAGACAGTACTGTCTCTCTGTCTGCCCTTCTTGTACCCTTCGTATCCCTTTCCGGCTGCTTGCGATAATCATTCTGCCTTAAGGATGTACCTGCGGTCTTCTGCCTGCGCTGCTGCTTCAGAAAGATATCCCGCATTTTATTCATACTCTGCCTGATCCGGTTATGTACCTTATGTAGCGATGATCTGGCGCTGTTCACTACACTGTACATTTCTTCCGGCACTACCGACTGCATTACCGCTGTTACATGCTCCGGCGCATTTATGTGCTTCCCCTGCGTTCTATGAGCGGTTGACATTACTTCATTACCCGCCGCGTCCTTTACCCCATACTGTGCCATACCGTCTGATCCAAGTCCGCCTTGATGCCACCTTGTACTGCCGGCATCACCAGAACCGGGAGCAATCCCTTCCGACTGTTGTTTCATCGAAGCTGCCGCCCCTGCACCACCTTCCAGTTTGCTGCCGAATGAACCTATACGGTCAGTATTGTTCCTCGGATGATGGAAATGCGAAGTAGACCACGTCAATACATGATAGTCCGCTACTTTCTGTTCCTGCTGGATCCAGTTGAGTCGATTCATAGACTGTTATCTCATCCTTTACTGTTTAGTAGGTATGTATCTTATACACATCTGACGCTGCAGACGAACTC
>VSOA01000303.1 GCA_009774585.1 Lachnospiraceae bacterium | reverse complement strand
ATACTATGATAAGGGTCTGCGTATTATTGAGATTTATAAGCATCAATTGCAGGACTTGAATGATGTGATCGCGCAGGTAAAGAATAGGAATTACAAATTTATCATTTACATGGATGACTTGAGTTTTGAAGAATTTGAGACAGAATATAAGTATCTGAAAGCGGTTATTGAGGGCGGGCTGGAGAAAAAGCCCAATAACGTGCTGATCTATGCAACGTCCAACAGACGCCATCTGATCCGGGAGAATTACGAGGACAAGGAAGGCAGGCGGGAGGACATGCATGCCAGTGATACCGTTCAGGAGAAACTGTCGTTGGTGTACCGTTTCGGCGTGACAATCTTCTTCTGCGGACCGGATAAGAAGCAGTATGAGGAGATTGTAAAAGGTCTTGCGGCAAGATACGGTGTTATGATGGAAGAAGAGAAGCTGCTTGCCGAAGCGAACAAATGGGAATTGTCTCATGGCGGTCTGTCGGGAAGAACAGCCCAGCAATTTATTGATTATCTTCGCGGTATGGAGGAGAACTGACATGAAGACTTTTGCGGCGATAGACGTCGGTTCCTATGAACTGGCGATGAAAATCGTGGAGATTTCCGCGAAGAACGGTATCAGGGAAATCGATCATATCAGGCATCGTATCGATTTAGGATCGGACACTTTTGCCAAAGGTAAGATCAGTAATGAGCGGGTTGATGAATTGTGCCGCGTGCTGCGCGAGTATCATGATATCATGAAAAGTTACCGGGTTGACGACTATAAGGCGTATGGTACAAGCGCAATCAGAGAGACGGAAAACACGATGATCATACTCGACCAGATTGCCCAGCGGACGGGGATTACAATAGAAGTTCTGAGTAATTCCGAACAGCGTTTTCTGGATTACAAATCTATCGCGTCGGGAGGAGAGGCTTTTAACAGAATCATCGAGAAGGGAACGGCAATCGTGGACATCGGAGGCGGCAGCATACAGATTTCCCTGTTTGATAAAGACACGCTCGTGACCACGCAGAATATGCGTATGGGTGTACTCAGGCTGCAGGATCAGCTTAACAAGCTGAATATAAGGCCGGAACAGAATGAAAGTATGCTTGACGAGATTGTCAGTTCCCAACTGGCGGTTTTCAAGAAATTGTATTTGAAGGACAGAGTCATTGAAAATATTATCGTGGTGGATGACTATATTTCCGCGATAGTCGGTAAGAATGTGACAGGACTGGAACACACCAGCGTGGAAGCGTCCGCCATGGATAAATTTCTGGAACGTATACGGGCGAAATCCATACAGGAGGTTTCGCGGATTCTTGACATGCCGGAGGAAAATGTTCCGCTGCTGTTCATATCGGGAATATTGCTTAACAGGATTGCGAAGGTGATGGATGCCAATTTGATTTGGGCGCCGGGCGTGTGTCTGTGTGACGGTATTTCATATGAATATGGCGAGAAGACGAAACTGATTAAGGCAAATCATGACTTTGAGCAGGATATCATAGCGTGCGCACAGAATATCAGTAAACGTTATATGGGCAGCAGGCGCAGAAGTGAAACGTTAGAGCAGATTGCGTTGACTATCTATGACAGCATGAAGAAGGTGCATGGTTTAGGCAAAAGAGAGCGGCTCCTGCTTCGTATAGCTACGCTGCTGCACGATTGCGGCAAGTATATCAGTCTGGCGAATCTGGGCGAGTGTTCGTACAATATCATTATGTCTACAGAGATAATCGGACTGTCTCATGTGGAACGGGAAATTGTGGCGAATGTGGTCAAGTACAATCATATAGAGTTCGATTATTATGAGGCGATGGGGAAGGACGGTTCCCTTGATAAGAAAGATTATCTGACAATCGCCAAGTTGACGGCAATCCTTAAGATAGCCAACGGACTGGACAGAAGCCATAAACAGAAATTTAAGAATGTCAGGACGCTGCTTAAGGATGAGCAGTTAATCATTACGGTAGACGCATCACTCGATATTACTTTGGAAAAAGGATTGTTTTCAAGGCGGGCGGAGTTTTTTGAAGAAGTGTACAGCGTACGTCCGGTTATCAGACAGAAAAGCTGAGGAGAGGAGCATAGGGGTGTAAGATGGACTTTTCAAAGGTAGACTATTATACAAACAGAGAATTGAGCTGGCTCTTATTTAACAAAAGGGTGCTCGGCGAAGCGAAAGATAAGAAAAATCCGCTTTTTGAACGATTAAAATTCCTGAGTATCACAGCCTCTAATCTGGATGAGTTTTTTATGGTCAGAGTGGCGTCTTTGAAGGATATGGTTGGCGCCGGCTATAAGAAAAAAGATATCGCAGGCATGACGGCGCGTGAGCAGCTTGTAGAAGTGAACGAAGAGACGCATAAATTAGTGGATCAGCAGTATTCTATATATAATCGTTCCATTATGCCGTCGCTTCTTGAAAACGGATTGCACATCATTATGCATCACGAAGATTTGAATAAAGAAGACGCCGCTTATGTGGACCGGTATTTTGCGGATAATGTTTATCCGGTATTAACGCCGATGGCTGTAGACTCTTCCAGACCTTTTCCGCTTATCCGGAATAAATCTTTGAATCTGGGCGCGCTGATGAAGAAGAAAAACGGTGAGGAAGAACTGGAGTTTGCCACTGTACAGGTGCCAAGCGTTCTATCCCGTATTGTGACGATTCCGGGACACGAAGCAACAAAGGTCATACTGTTGGAGGAAGTGATTGAGCGGAACATTCATAAGCTGTTCTTAAACTATGATATCGTGTGCAGCTATCCCTTCCGTATCATGAGAAATGCGGACTTGTCGATAGAAGAAGATGAAGCGGAGGATCTGCTTCAGGAGATTGAGAAACAGCTTAAGAAGAGACAATGGGGACAGGTCATACGTCTGGAAGTTGAGGAAGGAATTGATAATAGGCTGATCAAACTGATTCGGGACGAACTGCAGATTGAGCAGGAAGACATCTATGCAATCAAAGGACCGCTTGACTTGACTTTCCTCATGAAGATGTACGGTCTGGAAGGTTTTGACCATCTCAAAGAACATGAATATCTGAAACCCCAGCCGGTACCGGAACTGATGGGCGAGACGGATGTGTTTGCGAAAATCAGGGAGGGAGATATCCTGATGCACCACCCTTATCAGACATTCGAACCGGTAGTGAATTTCATCAGACAAGCGGCAAAAGACCCGAATGTGCTGGCCATCAAGCAGACGCTTTATCGTGTCAGCGGCAATTCTCCGATTATTGCCGCACTGGAGCAGGCGGCGGACAACGGTAAACAAGTGTCCGTTCTGGTAGAACTGAAGGCACGTTTCGATGAAGAGAATAATATCGTGTGGGCGAAGAAGCTTGAGAAAGCAGGATGTCATGTGATTTATGGACTGGTAGGGCTTAAGACACACAGCAAGATTACGCTGGTGGTCAGAAGAGAAGAACACGGCATAAGAAGATATGTGCATCTCGGGACCGGAAACTACAATGATTCCACGGCGAAGCTGTATACGGATATCGGATTGTTTACGTGTTCGGAAGCTATCGGAGAGGATGCGACCGCCGTGTTTAACATGTTGTCGGGTTACTCGGAGCCGAGGAATTGGAATAAGCTGTCTTTAGCGCCGTTGTGGCTCAAAGACAGATTTCTGTATCTGATCGACAGAGAGAAAGCGTATGCCCTGCAGGGAAGAGATGCGCACATCATTGCTAAAATGAATTCTCTGTGTGATAAAGATATTATCGAAGCATTATATGCGGCCAGTGCGGCGGGAGTAAAGATTGATTTAATAATCCGCGGAATATGCTGTCTGAAAGTCGGCATTCCCGGAGTGAGTGAGCATATTACGGTGCGTTCCATTGTCGGCAATTACCTTGAACATGCGCGAATCTTTTATTTTGAGAATGACGGTAAGCCGGAATATTATTGCGCCAGCGCGGACTGGATGCCGAGAAACTTGGAGCGCCGAGTGGAGATACTCTTCCCGGTAGAAAAACCACAGCTACAGGAAAAATTGCGGCATATATTAGACTGTCAGATGAAGGACACGGTCAAAGCTTCCGTTTTACAGCCGGACGGCAGCTATGAGAAGACGGGCAGGCGAAACAAAGAGGAATTTAATGCGCAGCTTACTTTCTGTCTGGAAGCAAAAGAGGCGGCAAGAGCGGAGAAAAATATGGGAAATAGGAGAGTGTTTATTCCCGAAATGCACCATGAGGAAGAGTAGGAGGACTATGAGAATATATTTAGCGTCGGCG
>VSOA01000302.1 GCA_009774585.1 Lachnospiraceae bacterium | reverse complement strand
TGTAATTATTGTGGAAAAGTATAAAATAAATTTCGTCACATTTCACAATGGCTTATTGGGGGAGTGAACAGTAACTATTTTTCAGCGGTCACTGGAGGTGTACCGCTTTTTTTAAAACATATAGGTTAGATATTACTAACTGAAAGAAAGAAGGAATAGATTATGATTAAGATAACAGCGAGCATTGATGGGATGAGCGTAAACATTTTTTCTTTTGTTGTGAAAGATTTTGTGTTATTCTTTGTAGTGTAAGGATTAGAAACTTGGTTTCATGAGAAGCAACGCAGGGAAAAAGCGGAGATTTCCGGCGGCTGTCAATATACAGAATAAATGTTATAGAAAAGAGGAGAGTTATGATAAAAGCAGGAATTATAGGTGCAACAGGCTACGCGGGAGGAGAACTTGTACGTCTTCTGAAGGCACATAAGGACGTTGAGATTAAATGGTATGGCTCCAAGAGTTATGTAAACCAAAACTATGCGGACGTATATCACAATATGTTCGAAGTCGTGAAGGACGAGTGTCTGGATGATAATATGAAAGAACTGGCAGAGCGGGTGGACGTGATTTTCACGGCAACGCCGCAAGGATTCTGTGCTTCAATGATGAATGATGAGATTTTGTCTAAAGTTAAGATTGTGGACTTGAGCGCTGATTATCGTATCAAGGATGTGGCGGTATATGAGAAATGGTACGGCATCGAACATAAATCCCCGCAGTATATAGAAGAAGCAGTATACGGGCTTTGCGAGATTAACAGACAGGATGTGAAGAACGCAAGACTGGTGGCGAATCCGGGCTGTTACACGACATGTTCCATCCTGACGGCGTATCCGCTTGTAAAAGAGGGGCTGATTGATACGGATACGCTGATCATTGACGCTAAGAGCGGTACTTCAGGTGCGGGACGCAGCGCTAAAGTCGCGAATCTGTACTGTGAGGTCAATGAGAATATCAAAGCCTACAACGTGGCGGGCCACAGACACACGCCGGAGATTGAAGAGCAGCTTGGATATGCGGCAGGGAAGGAAATCATGTTGAATTTCACACCGCATCTCGTGCCGATGAACAGAGGGATTCTCGTGACAGAGTATGCGAAACTGAAGCTTGTAAAAAAGGCAGACGGCAGCAGCGGACTTCCGTCATATGAGGAGATTAAGGCAGTTTATGACCGATATTACGGTAAAGAGAAGTTTGTCAGGGTATTAGAGAAGGGCGTATATCCGGAGACGAAATGGGTCGAAGGCAGCAATTATGTAGATGTGAATTTTGTGATTGACGAGCGTACAGGCCGGATTATCATGATGGGCGCATTGGATAATCTTGTGAAAGGTGCGGCCGGACAGGCTGTGCAGAATATGAATCTGATGTTTGGGGTGAAAGAAAGCGAAGGGCTGGAACTGATACCGATGTTTCCGTAAGAATGCTGCCGTTTGGCGGCTGGTATTCTTCCCGGATGCGGTAATTATGGAGGATGAAATGCAGAGAAGAGATAAGGTTAACTACTACTTGGATTTAGCTAAGATGGTGGCGCAGCGTTCTACATGCTTACGGCGGCATTACGGCGCGGTGATCGTGAAGAATGACGAGGTCATTTCCACCGGTTATGTAGGTGCGCCCAGAGGAAGAAAGAATTGTACGGATATCGGTGAATGCATCCGCATCAAGATGGAGATTCCCAGAGGTGAGCGGTACGAGTTATGTCGAAGTGTTCATGCGGAGGCGAATGCAATTATCAGTGCATCAAGAGATAAGATGATTGGCAGCGCCCTGTATCTGGTGGGTGTGGAGGCTGATACGGGGGAGTACGTGAAGAATTCCTGCAGCTGCTCCATGTGTAAGAGACAGATTATTAATGCCGGAATCGAGACGGTTTATGTCAGAGATACGGAAGATGAATATCGGGCGATTCCCGTACAGCAGTGGATTGATGAAGATGAATCTCTTGAGGGCACTTTGGGATACTGATAAACTATACCATAATGGGAGAGTGTGAAGATGATAAGGGCAATGACAGTAGAAGATTATGAAGGAGTCAAGGCTCTATGGCTGACAATTAAAGGTTTTGCAATCAGGAGTATAGACGATTCCAGAGAGGGAGTGACGCGTTTCCTGAAGCGGAATCCGGGAACCAGCGTGGTGGCGGTGGAGGATGATAGGATTGTCGGGGCAATTTTGTGCGGACACGACGGCAGACGGGGGTGTCTGTATCATGTCTGTGTAGCGAAGGAATACCGGCTGCGCGGAATCGGCAAAGAGATGGTTGTCTATTGCATGGAAGCACTGAAGAAAGAAAAGATTAACAAGGTGTCGCTGATTGCTTTTACGGCGAATGACGTAGGCAACGCATTCTGGCGGCAGATCGGGTGGACGAAGAGAGAAGATCTGAACTACTATGACTTCACTTTGAATCGGGAGAATATCACGGCGTTTATCGGCGAATGAGATTCGGAATAAAAATATGCGTATGTATGCCGATATATTAAGTATATAACAATCAACGAAGACGCACGGAGGCGTCTTAGAGCTCATAAGGATATGAAGGGAAGTGACTGTATGAAAATCAGAGAGGCAAGGGCGGCGTATACGCAACAGTTGGATATTTTGAGAAAGAGACAGAGAGAACTTCTGAAAGAGAAGGAGGAGCATGAGGCACAGGCATTCGGGGCTGCGGGTAATATTTCTTTCGGCGGTGACGGGAGCGGCGGAGGCGTGATGCTTGAACTGTCCGAAGAATACCGCAGGCGCGCGCAGGAACTGCAGGAGAAGATTGACAGTGTAAAAGAGCAGATTGAGGAGCGAATCAAACTTAGGGATGAGGTCATCGAGATGGAGGTCGGCATCGCCAATGCAGAGGCGGCTAAACAGCAGGGAGAAGCCATGAAGGATTACGGTGAAGAGATGGCGAAATGTCTCGAGATTGCAAGACGTATCGGGAACGGCGACAGGGTTCCGGCGCAGGACGAGAAGAAGCTGATGGACTTTAACATGGAACTCTATATGGCGGCTAAGAACATGGCGATGATGAATGTAGATAAGAAACATAAGGATCATGATTCTCTTTGGGAGGACGAAGAAGAAAAAACGGAAAATCCGGATCCTATGGAGATGGCGGCGGATACGGAGATTAATGTGGATATTCCGGATATTAATCTTGAGGACGGCGCAGAGTAGGATTTCATATCAGACACTGTATGATGATTCAACTGGCGGCATGGGAAGACGTGCTGTAACGCATAAGTAGATAAAAACTGTAAAATATGACTTTTCAATGAGCAGTAAATGTATTAAAATAGGGAAGATGTGTGTGGAAATTCTAAGTCAGTATCCGACATTGACTTAGAATTTCTGAATTATGGAGGTCAGTGTGAAAAATCCATATGCGGAAGATTTTTCACACGCAAATTTGTGCTTGCGCCCAAATTCGCAGGCTGAGCAGGAATGGGGATTAGGTAAGATATGAAGATAATAGAAGGCGGAGTCACTGCCGCGCAGGGATTCGAGGCGGCAGGCGTTGAGGCGGCAATCAAATATCAGAACAGAAAAGACATGGCGCTCGTGTACAGTAAAGCGCCTTGTAAGACGGCGGGTGTTTTTACGAGTAATGTTGTGAAGGCGGCGCCGGTCAGATGGGATAGAGAAGTCGTGGCGCATTCACCGTATGTACAGGCAGTGGTTGCAAACTCGGGTATTGCCAACGCCGCGACAGGCAGGCAGGGGTATGAGTGTTGTAAGAAGACGGCAGCAAAGGCGGCAGAGTTACTGGGAATATCCGAAGACGCGGTATTGGTGGCGTCGACCGGCGTCATCGGCAGCCAGATGCCCTTGGACAGAATCCTTTCGGGAGTAGAGCAGCTTGCAGAGGCAAAGCGCGATACGATAGAGGCGGGGACACTTGCGGCGGAGGCAATCATGACGACAGACACAATATCCAAACAGGCGGCGGTTCAGATTGAGATAGGCGGTAAAACGGTAACCATAGGCGGCATGTGTAAGGGCTCTGGCATGATTCATCCGAATATGTGTACCATGCTGGGGTTTGTGACGACGGATATCGCGATTTCCAAGGAACTTCTGCAGGAGGCGTTAAGCGAGGATGTCGTTGACACGTTCAATATGATTTCCGTGGATGGAGATACTTCCACGAACGATACGCTTGTAGTGTTGTCAAACGGAATGGCGGGCAACCCGGAAATTACGACGAAAAATGGCGACTATGATAAATTTAGGGAGGCGCTGCATTAT
>VSOA01000301.1 GCA_009774585.1 Lachnospiraceae bacterium | reverse complement strand
GAAAGAGGTAGGCGGTCCGTATGTGGGACGTGCCGGCGCTCTGGCGAATCTTCTGGATTTCTTAAAAGACCAGAAAGAAGAATATGTGGTGATGTCCGATACTAATATGGTGGTCAATTTTGATTTCAATACCATGCTTCAGGCGCATATGGACAGCGGCGCAGATATTACGATCGCTTACAACGAGCAGGAACTGCCTGAGGAACTGCTCAATTATCAGACAAGTGACAGAATCTTCTATTATACTTTTGACGTTGAGCAGGGACGCATCCGCAAAGTATGCATAAATCCGAAGACAGCCGGGATACAGAATACTTCCATGAATATTTTTGTCATATCCCGCGAACTGCTGATTGAACTTGTCAGTACGGCATACATGCAGGGACGCTCTTTCTTTATGCGCGATGTGATCATGCCCCAGCTTGGCAAGCTGAATGTACAGGCTTATAAGTATACCGGTTATGTAGCGCGCATCAACGGAATGAAGAGTTACTTTAAAGAGAATATGAAGCTTCTGGATGATTATAATCTGGATGCACTGTTCTCTGCGGCGCCCATCTATACGAAGATTCGCGGTGATAATCCGACTCACTACAAGGACGGTGCGAAAGTTCAGAACGTGATGATGGCAGATGGCTGTGTGATTGAAGGCGAAGTGGAGAACAGCGTGATTTTCCGTGGTGTTAAGGTTGGCAAAGGCGCAAAAATCAAGAATTGCATTCTGATGCAGGATACCGTAGTAGAAGCCGGAGCGAACGTGGAGTATCTTATTACTGATAAGAATGTTACGATCTCAGCCGGCAAGGAAATGAAAGGCACCGACACTTTTCCGGTTTATATTGAGAAGTTTAAGACTGTGTAGGCGGAACGGGGTCCAGTGAATCTTTTATGCGGATATAAGCTGATATAAAATGATATAAAAAGGACGTGGGGTTTCTCCCATGTCCTTTACTTATCGTCGCTTTCAAATGTAACAATGCTGTCTGCACTACATCCTAACGCATTGCATAATTTCTCGAGAGTATACATTGTTATGTTGTTATTATGCTTCAGCGTATGCACTGTGCTTGCCGGTATGCCGTACTTGTTAATTAAGGCATATGTCGTTATTCCCTTCCTTCGCATTGTCTCCCATAAAGGTTCGTAGCTAATCATGTCATATGGTACCCCTTGTTCTTATATTTTATTATGTGTCATAAAAATAGGGTTGAATATACTAGATATGGCGAGTATACTTGCATTGTCGAGTATATAATTGTAAAATAATTAATAGGTATCTCTTAAATTGAGTACATTATATGAAAAGGCTAAAAAAATATGACTATCTGTGGTAAGATGGTACATATAAAAGGTAAGGAGAATGAATCAATGAGCAGAATATGGATGTGGATAGGGTATGCATGTATTATTATCACCTTGGTAACTATAATTGTCGGCGATTTGCTTATACTCTGGTATTTTATTAAATGCGGAAGAGTCAAAGAGTGCTGTAACAGCCGGTGCAGATATAAGGTGTATTGTCCCAAATATAAGGACAGAATCACGCAAGAGATTAAGGAAAGACTCCAGAGTCTCATAGACCAATTGTAACAGAATGTCGAAGCACAGCTTAATTGATATCCCTGCAATTGACACTCTTGCATATCTAATGATAAAATGATGAACAGTAGCGAGATTTGTGTGAGATTGGAGGGTGTTTATGCCACGCAGAACAGATATTCATAAGGTGTTAATTATTGGTTCGGGACCGATTATTATCGGACAGGCATGCGAGTTTGACTATTCGGGAACGCAGGCTTGTAAAGCGCTTCGCAAGCTGGGATATGAGATCGTGCTCGTCAATTCTAATCCGGCGACAATTATGACCGATCCGGAGACGGCGGATGTTACTTATATTGAGCCGCTGAATGTAGAACGTTTAGAGCAGATTATCGCAAAGGAACGCCCCGACGCGTTACTTCCTAATCTGGGAGGGCAGTCCGGGCTTAATTTGTGTGCAGAGTTGAACAAAGCGGGCATCTTGGATAAATATAATGTAAAGGTCATTGGCGTACAAGTGGATGCCATCGAACGCGGCGAGGACCGTATCGAGTTTAAGAAGACGATGAACAAGCTTGGAATCGAGATGGCACGCAGCGAAGTGGCATATTCTGTGGATGAAGCGCTCTCGATTGCGGAGAAACTGGGATATCCGGTTGTTTTGCGCCCTGCTTACACTATGGGCGGCGCCGGCGGCGGTCTTGTATATAACAAAGATGAACTACGGGTAGTGTGTGCAAGAGGACTACAGGCCAGTCTGGTGGGACAGGTTCTGGTGGAGGAATCGATACTCGGATGGGAAGAATTGGAGCTGGAAGTCGTACGTGATGCGGACAATAACATTATTACAGTCTGTTTTATTGAGAATATAGACCCTCTTGGGGTACACACGGGAGATTCGTTCTGTTCCGCACCAATGCTGACTATCTCGGAGGAATGCCAGAAAAGACTGCAGGAACAGGCATATAAAATCGTGGAGTCCGTGCAGGTGATCGGCGGTACGAATGTGCAGTTCGCCCATGATCCGGTGACGGACCGTATCATAGTGATTGAAATCAACCCCCGTACGTCGCGCTCTTCCGCGCTGGCGTCCAAAGCAACGGGATTTCCGATTGCACTGGTATCTTCCATGCTGGCGGCGGGACTTACTTTAAAAGATATTCCCTGCGGAAAATACGGAACGCTTGACAAATATGTGCCGGACGGCGATTATGTGGTTATCAAATTTGCCCGTTGGGCTTTCGAAAAATTCAAGGGTGTGGAGGACAAGCTCGGAACGCAGATGCGTGCTGTAGGCGAGGTTATGAGCATCGGTAAGACTTACAAGGAAGCGTTCCAGAAGGCAATCCGTTCTCTGGAGACCGGACGTTACGGATTAGGTCATGCGAAGGATTTCGATACGCTGTCCAAAGAAGAACTGTTAAGGCGATTGCTTACGCCTTCCAGCGAGCGACATTTCCTTATGTATGAAGCGCTCAGAAAAGGTGCGACGGTAGACGAAATCTATCAGATTACGAAGGTGAAAGCTTATTTTATCGAGCAGATGAAGGAATTGGTGGAGGAAGAGGAAGAGATTCTGAAGCACAAAGGAAGTATGCTGCCCGATGAGATGTTAGTCACGGCCAAGAAGAATGGCTTTGCAGATAAGTATCTGAGCCAGCTTACGGAGGTGCCGGAGGAAGATATACGCCGCCGCCGCATCGAGCTGGGCGTGGAAGAGGCTTGGGAAGGCGTACATGTCAGCGGAACGCAGGACAGCGCTTATTTCTATTCGACCTACAATGCGCCGGACAAAAACCCGGTGAACGAGGATAAGCAGAAGATTATGATTCTCGGCGGCGGACCGAATCGTATCGGACAGGGAATTGAATTTGATTATTGCTGTGTACATGCGGCAATGGCGCTTAAGAAGCTTGGATTCGAGACGATTATCGTGAACTGTAATCCGGAGACAGTATCTACCGATTACGATACTTCTGACAAATTATATTTTGAGCCGCTTACCTTGGAAGATGTGCTGAGTATCTATAATAAAGAGAAACCGCTTGGCGTCATTGCGCAGTTTGGCGGACAGACGCCGCTGAATCTGGCATCCGAACTGGAAAAGAACGGCGTAAGGATTCTGGGAACTTCACCGTCCGTCATTGATCTGGCAGAGGACAGAGACCAGTTCCGCGCCATGATGGAGAAGCTTGAGATTCCTATGCCTGAGTCCGGTATGGCGACGACGGTGGAGGAGGCGATATCCATTGCGTCTGGTATCGGTTACCCGGTTATGGTGCGTCCCTCCTATGTGCTTGGCGGAAGAGGAATGGAAGTTGTGTACGATGATGCGAGCATGACGGAATATATGAATGCGGCAGTGGGCGTGACGCCGGATCGACCGATTCTGATTGACCGTTTCTTAAATCATGCACTTGAATGCGAGGCGGACGCTATCAGCGATGGTTCCCGCGCATTCGTGCCTGCTGTGATGGAACATATCGAACTTGCCGGTATCCATTCGGGAGACTCGGCATGCATCATTCCGTCGGTGCATATTCCGGCGGAAAGTGTGGAAACCATCAAAGAATATACAAGGAAAATCGCAGAAGAGATGCATGTCAAAGGACTGATGAACATGCAGTATGCCATTGAGAACGGAAAAGTGTTCGTGTTGGAGGCAAACCCAAGAGCGTCGCGTACCGTACCGCTTGTTTCTAAGGTAT
>VSOA01000030.1 GCA_009774585.1 Lachnospiraceae bacterium | reverse complement strand
ATATATAGTATCGTTCTTATTTGTGAAAATATAATATCTTTTGGACATTAAAATGTAAATAGGCATAATCTATAAATTTTTTTGCTTTTTTTGTTCAGAATGTTGTGAGAATTTTTGCATTATCCAATCCGCTATTCTCAAAATGCCGAATGTTATGTCTCTATGACAGCGGAATGTACAAAAATAGGTTAAAAGTACTATTTTCAGTCTTTAATTCAAGAGAACCATGATATTTGCCCACGATTTTTTGAATGCTTTTCAGACCAAATCCGTGGTTTAACTTATCTGCTTTGGAAGTTGGTGGAAGCAATCTGGCCCGCAATGTTTGCTCTTGTATTTGTAAAGGAATGGAGGTCTGTGTCTGTCCGTGTTTTTCGGACATGATCTCTGGCGTAACAGGATTACTGACTTCCAGACAGAACAAACCTTTCTGTACCTTGCTTATTAAACTGATTGTGCGTTCGGATTCCGGAAGCTTCACACATGCTTCTATGGCATTGTCCAAAGCATTGGCATAGAGGGCACAGATATCCGTTTTGTCAAAAGGCAGTTCGGTGGGAATATCGATGGCGATCTCCATTGATATTCCGTATCGTTCCATCAGATTCTTTTTCACGGTTAATACCGCATTAACGGTGGCGTCCATACAATAGGATATGGACTGTGTGATGGCGGCATTTTCTACTAGGTTAGCCAGATAGGCGTCCCGCTTTTCTTCGGACAGAGCTGACAATATCTGCAGATGATTGGCGAGGTCGTGCTTTAAGCGCCGTATTTCAAAGTGCTGTTGTTCCATACTTTCATAATAGTTTCGGTTAATTTCCGTGATCATACTCTGTTGTTCCAATTGTTGTTGTCTTGCCAAAACAATGATACACCGGAGTAAAATGATAAAAGTAAAAATAGCGATAAGCAAAACGGGCAGATACTTTACAGATTGAAACGAATAATGCGGCGGAAACAGATGCAGACCCTCATTTATGTCAAACAAAGCGCCGAGAGAAATTATAATGCCAAAGGGCGATATCGTGAGCAGGAGAATCAGTTTCCACAAATCGTCTGAAAGGGTATAATCTTTGTCCAGAGCGGATTTTTTGGTACTAATATATAAAAGCAAGGAAAACATAAAGCTTGCAAGCACCGATGCAGCTTGTATAAAACTCAGGGATAAATTTTCAATAAAATATTTGTTATATTGTATTTGACGCTCCGGAAATATATAGATTTCCAGAACTTCAAACAGCGGCTTTAAATAGTTATCCCGTAAGGCATTAAAGGAAAGTACGGTACTGGTATACATTGTTCCCAGCGTGAGCCTTTTCCAGAAACTCCCCTCGCAGCAGATTAAAACGAGTGCTATAAAGAAGAAAGTTATTATGAGAATATTAAAAAAGTCGCCGATAAAGATAATTGTACCGCTAAGGAATGCACAGCCAATCAGCATAGCGCATCGCATCAGGAACCGTTTATTCTGTTTTAGGTCAATCAGGTATTCCATAGAACGCATGATCATCCATGCACTGTAGAATATGATACCGAGACACAATAGGGATAATAAAAAGGAAATCATTGTTTCATACCTCCTATCATGGTTCTGGCAATTCTGGCGGCGGCAGTTTCCTTGTATTTTCTGCTGCATGGCAGTTCTGTGCCGCCTAAAGTGACGGAATCCGCATTAAAATAATCCACCGACGCCGGATTGATCAGATAACGCTGGTGAATTCTGACAAAGGAGGATGCCAGTTCCTTCTCGATGTCATTTAATTTCGCATAAAAAGGGTATTCTCCCTTAACGGTGACAAGGATCACTTTTCTCTTATCAGAATAAAAATACAGAATGTCATACAGATGGAAACGCCATGTACCGTCCATAGTTTTAATAATATAAGTTTGTGACTCTTCCGAAGCAAGCTTCACGCGCACCCGGTGAAGAAGTTCTTGAAGCTTTGTTATGGAAACGGGCTTCATCAGGTAATCCAAGGCGCCCACCCGATAACCGTCAAATACATAGTCGGCGTATCCGGTGACGAATACGATAATCAGGTTCGTGTTAAATTCCCTGATTCGCATGGCAGTTTCCATGCCGTTTAGTCCTTTCATCTCTACGTCCAGAAAAAGCAGATCCAGTTCGCCAGGATGCTTTGCAAGCCATGATGCGGCGTTTGTTCCGGAAGAGAACTCATATACGATTTCTTCCGAGTCTTCCACTAAGATTTTCTCCAGTTGGAACCTAAGTGCATCTCTTGATTCTGTTTCGTCGTCACATATTGCTATTCTCAGCATTTTTATTTTGCCTTTCAGGTTATAATATGGGTCTTGACCTACTCGAGTCTGCAATACAAGTCCTGCTATTTAAGTGTATCATATTTTCCCTATAATAGTATTTTCAATTCTCCGAACAAAAACCAAACTTTACATTTCACATATCCAAACTTTACAAAGTCTGCATATCGGCGCAAAACTTTACAAGGAAGCGGTCGGTTGTGACATGTGTCAAAATATATTTCTCAGTTTGTGCTAGGGTTAATTTACAGCAATTTAAAAAGAAAGTTGAGCGCCGTTACAGATCATTAAGACGAAGAGGCGCGGAAATGGAGTGAAAATTATGTTGTATGTAAAAGACCTCTACAAATCTTATGAAGTGGGTAAAAACAAGTATCAGGTTTTGAAAGGGATTGATTTTCATGTGGCGCAGGGAGAATTTGTCGCCGTGATGGGACCGTCCGGTTCCGGTAAGACGACGCTTCTTAACTGTATCTCCTGCTATATTCCTTTTGACAAAGGAAGTATAACGGTGGGCGGCGTTAAGCTTGCCGGACAGAATGAGGAGACATTAGCCAATATCAGAAATACGAAACTGGGGTTTGTTTTTCAGGATTTCATGCTCTTAGACGGACTGACAATCCGTGAAAATATCCTGATTCCGCGTATTGTGCAGGGGGAGGTAAATAAAGAAGCGGAGCAGCTTGCCGATGAACTGGCGTCTATGTTCGGAATCAGCCATATCCTGAACAAATATCCGGCTGAGATATCCGGCGGCGAGAAGCAGAGAGCGGCGGTGGCAAGAAGTCTGATCAACAATCCGCTCATTATTCTGGCGGATGAACCGACCGGCAATCTGGATTCCAAGTCCAGCCGTACCGTCATCGAGACCTTCGGCAATGCCAAGACAAAAATGAACGCCACAATTTTCATGGTGACGCATGACAGCTTTGCTGCTTCCTTCTGTGACCGTGTAATTCTGCTAAAAGACGGAAATATCTACCGTCAGTTGGAGAAAAACGGGGAACGTGGTGAATTTCAGGATGAACTGCTGGATGTTATTAAAGAAATGAATAAGAGATGACTAATTAATTGGGAGATGATGGTATGACACATGTAATGAATATGAAACAAATGGAACAGAAACTGCAAAAAGCAGACCGGAAGCAGTCCCGTCTGTATCTGTTCTGTAATTTTATGGCGCTTATGATTATTTCGGCATACTCTGCACTGATGTTTTCTCCGACAGTACAGACGGTCTTTCCGGAAGGGGGAGACAGTGCGAAGCAGATGTATATGATATTTGTCATGACGCTGATCGGTTGTGTTGTTTTTACAATTTATGCGTTGGGATTGTTTTTTCGGCATAAATCAGGACAGCTTGGCATTCTGATGGCGCTTGGCGCATCGAGAAAACGTCTGGCGCCGGGATTATTCAGAGAGGTGATTGTCTTAAGCAGTGCATCAGCCCTATTGGGCATTGTTGCAGGATTTCCTTTTGTTTGGGTGATCTGGCAGGGATTTCGACTAATTCTGGTGGACAGTTCGGATATGATTCTTTCGTTTGACTTAAAATGCCTTGGTGTCTCAATTTTGTTTTTCTTATTGGTAGTGGGATTTGCATGTGTGACGGCATGGCGCTATCTGAGAAAAACCAATATTATGGAAGTTATCCGGGAAGAGCATATCAATGAGCCGGTCAAAGAGTTAGGAAAATGGTGTGGTCCGGTCGGCATGGGATTGATTGTGGCAGGTGCGGCCTTGGGTTATGGAACCCCTGCTTTATGTCATGCATGGTTCCACATGTATCCGCCGTCATGGATCAGTATCTTCTATGCGCCGGTACTGGTTGGGCTCTATATGGTCATGCTGCATACGGTCGTGCACGGCTGGAGGAGTCTTAGAAAGAATCCGTACAAAAATATTATTTCCAGAAGTATGATGAAATTTCAGGGGAAGCAGACGGTTAATAATCTGATCGTCATTACATTGTTGATTGCAGGCGCCTGCTTCGGTATTTTCTACCTTCCGGCAAACGGTGTTTCGGCAATGCTGCGTTATGCGAATCAGGCTTATGATTATTTCTATCATTACCGGGCGGATCAGAATGTTCCGGATCAGGCGGCGGTAGAAGAACTGTCCCGTAAATACCAGTTGACCCTCAAGGATTGGAACGAATGTGATTACATTACGCTGGGAATGGGACAGGAAAGTATCATAGAGGAAGAAGACAGCAATCACTATAATATAGAGTATGTTGTGATGAATGAGGAAGAAAAAGTACTTTCCGAGGATGCATACCGTACGCTGACTGGACAGGATGCAGACGTGGAACCCGGCACTTATATGAATATAACCAACACAGATGAAACGTCATTGTATACCAATAATAATGCGAGAGAATTTACCAATATGGTTACCCGTAAGCAGATTGCCACTGAGTTTGCCGGATATCTGCATAATGACCTTCTGTGTGATCAAGTGGGCTGCTCCGTGCTTTCCAATGAAGATTACGCATTGATTTCCGAAGGGTTGACGGACGATTGGCGAGGGCGGTTTGTTCAATTTAATATCGACGGGAATGATAATTATCAGTTTGCAAATGAATTTTATAAGCTTTTCGTGAGTTCTTTTGACAAAAGCTGCGAGCTTCCGCACTATTATGACCGGGTACAGAAGATTCGCGAAAATGAAGCGGGCGAGGTCTATTGGGGCGACACAGAAGATATGTCACCAGTTAGCTTTGAACGTGTGGATTCCTTTAACTTCAGAATCTACTGGGTGTACCAGCCACAATTTCGGATTTTAAGCCAGAATGATTATCTGCGCAGTATGGCGGTGATGTTTATGATGTTTCTCTTCATCTGCATCGTGTGTATGCTCACGGCACTGGTGGTATGTTATACACGCTGTCAGACGATTGCGCTGAATAACCGTTATATTTTTGATGACCTTAAAAAGTTGGGTGCCTCGCCGGAATTTTTGGCTAAAGAAGTGCGCAGCCAGTGCAAAAATGTCTTCAAGGTGCCGACGATTATCGGTATGACTGCAATCTATATGTTTTTTATTATGATTTTGTATGCGAATGACGGCAGAATGCTTTCGGCGGAAGTGCTTGCGCTGCTTGTCTGCCTTGGAATAATAGGGTTACTTGCTGCAATCGTCTATGCGGTATATCGGGCGTCGGTTCGGACGATTAAGAAACAGTTGGAGATATAATGGTATCATAAGTATTATTATAGTATTATAGTATATAATAAACCAGCGATTACAGGTACGACAGAGGAGACGACATGCAGCATCAAGGGACAACTGCAACGGAAACGGACAGTTCTGCACTTTCAAAAGAGCGGAATAGAAAATTTACAGAAAGAATTATGGAAATGCCATATCAGACTCTGCTTGACGAATTTGTAGATTTTACGCGGTTGATCATCGGTGAAAACCTTACAGGCATTTATCTTCATGGTTCTCTGGCGATGAGATGTTTTCATCCGCACAAAAGTGATATTGATTTAATTGTAGTTGTGGAAGCAGATATTTTGGACGTGCAGAAAATACAGTTTATGGAAGAAGTGGTACGTTTGAACGAACAGGCGCCGTCTAAGGGATTGGAGTTAAGTATTGTAAAAAGGGAATACTGCAATCCGTTTGTATATCCGACGCCGTTTGAATTGCATTTTTCGCCGGCACATTTACAATGGTTTCAAGAGAGTCCGGAGGATTATATATTGAAAATGAAAGGCAGCGATATTGATTTGGCGGCACATTTTTCTATTATCAATCATTACGGAATCGTGTTGTATGGGGAAGAGATCAAGGATGTGTTCGGAGAAGTGCCGCGAGAGGATTATATTGACAGCATATGTGCTGATGTGGAAAATGCGAAAGAGGATATTGCTGGGAATCCTGTTTACGTGATATTAAATTTGTGCAGAGTGTTGGCTTATCTGGCGGAGGGACTTTGTCTTTCCAAAGAGACGGGCGGAAAATGGGCAATGCAAAATCTGCATATGAATACGGAAGATAATCTGTTGATCGCTAATACTTTGGAGTGTTATGCCATGGGCGGGGATATGACAGTGGAAGGAAAAACCGCAGAAACGTTTGCCGGAGAGATGCTTCAGAAGATCAGTGACTGCCGCAAGGGATGAAAATAAGGTGGAGCCAAAGCTCCACCTTACTAGTTTCAGAATATACAATATAGTTCCCGGCTTAGTTGTAATTGTCAATACAAGGCTGGAACATATCTTTGGTCACGCCGCAGAGAGGGCAGCACCAATCAGCCGGTAAATCTTCGAATGCTGTTCCGGGCTTAATGCCGTGTTCCGGGTCACCTTTTTCAGGGTCATAAGTATATCCGCAAGGGTTACAAAAATATTTCTTCATAAGTTTCTTCTCCTTTTTTATCTTAATTGTATTTAGATTTCTCAGAATAAATTCCTATCCGAAGTATCTCTTTAACAGACCTTCAAATGCTTTGCCATGTCTAGCCTCGTCACGAGCCATTTCATGGACAGTGTCATGAATTGCATCAAGGTTAGCAGCTTTCGCACGTTTAGCAAGATCAAACTTACCTGCTGTAGCGCCGTTCTCTGCGTCTACTCTCATTTCCAGATTCTTCTTAGTGGAATCGGTTACAACTTCGCCTAATAACTCGGCAAACTTTGCAGCATGCTCAGCCTCTTCCCAAGCAGCCTTCTCCCAGTATAAACCGATTTCAGGATAACCTTCTCTGTGAGCAACTCTTGCCATAGCAAGATACATACCTACTTCCGTACACTCACCGTTGAAGTTTGCTCTAAGGTCGGCCATGATATCTTCGCTAACGCCCTTAGCAACACCTACAACGTGCTCGGCAGCCCATTCTTTTTCTCCAGCCTGTGCTGTGAATTTCTCAGCGGGTGCGTTACATACCGGACACTTCTCCGGTGCGGAATCTCCTTCGTGAACATAGCCGCATACCTGACATACAAATTTCATAATTGTATTCTCCTTTTCTTTTAAAATTATATTGTAAGACATGGAATATAAATATATTCATGTCTTATTGTCCATTGATAAGTTCTGTATTGTTGACGCAAGCTGCCGAGCTTGCGTCTATTGCTATAATCAATAAATGCCACAACATAAATCATCGAAGTAAGAATTACGAAGTAATTCTTGTGACGCAAGCTGCCGAGCTTGCGTCTATTGCTATAATCAATAAATGCCACAACATAAATCATCGAAGCAAGAATTACGAAGTAATTCTTGTGACGCAAGCTGCCGAGCTTGCGTCTATTATAGCATGAAAAATATCTAAGATAAAGTTTTGCCGTAACAATCGCCACATATACCATGAAAATATGTTACATGCCCTTGTATTTTCCCATCAAAATCTGCGTTGGCAATCTCAGTGATGTGGTCGATGTTGTTCATTTTCAAGTCAACGACTTTACCGCACTCAGTGCAGATACAATGATAATGTTCAGAAGTATCCGCGTCAAAATGGTCGATGCCGTCACCCACTCTCAGTCGTTGAATTTCTCCTAAGTCTGCCAGCAATGATAAGTTGCGGTATACTGTACCAAGACTGATATTCGGATGTTCATTCCGTACATTCATATATACTACGTCAGCAGTGGGATGATCTTTGCGAGTCATCAGAAAATCTTTGATGAGTTCTCTTTGTCTGCTGTATTTAAGAGCCATAATATTTCCCCTTAAAATAGTAATGATTACTATTTTTAAAATTAATATATCAGATGATAGGAAGCATGTCAACTTTTTAATAAATATTTTATAAGTTTATAGGATATGTTTTATTTTTATTGCCTAAAAGTGTGGTATATTATTTAAAAAGTGAACAGATTTGCCTATTAACTTATTACGCGAACTTGGGAACACGGAACAATGACAGAAGGGAGAGGAACCGGTGAAATTCAGAACAAGGCTGCTGGTCACATCAGTGGCGATTGTACTTGTACCGCTTCTATTGACGTGCATTTCATTTCTTGTGATAGGAGGTCAGGTAGAAGATGCAGGGAACGAAATTGGTATTTTAGATAAAGACAGCCTTTCCGTTTCTTACACGATTGAGAATTACAGCCATATTACGGAAGAGGCGATTCAGAAGGTCAAGGAACAGATAACACAGAATCCTTCAAAGCTTGAAGACAAGGAATATCTGGATGAGATCAGTGGGGAACTGAACAGAAAATTTTCTTATATTATTGTGAGAAAAGACACCGATCTCTATTATACGGGGAATGGGAAAGCGGCGGCCAAAATATTTATGATGCTTCCGGAATACGGTAATGAACTGCCGGATTCGGAGACGGGCTTATACTACAATGATATGAAAAAACTCGTCAAGCAGATAGACTTTTCTTTTTCGGATGGAAGCGACGGTAGTTTCTTTATTGTCACAAGTGTACATTCACTTATCTCCAAGAACGTATTGAAGCGGATGATTATAGCGTTTATCATTGTGCTATGTCTGACCAGTATTTTACTGACGCGGGGAATCCAGAAGGGTATCTTTACACCAATCAACCAGTTGAATACCGCCATGCAGAATATAGCCGAAGGCAATCTTGAATATATGCTGACGACGGAGGAAAAAGGAGAAATCGGAGAATTATACCGTAATTACGAGGACATGAGACTGCGCCTCAAAGAATCTTTGGATGAAAAGTTCGAGCATGAGCAGAAGAATAAAGAGTTAGTCAGTAACATTTCGCATGACCTGAAGACGCCTATCACGTCGATTAAAGGATATGTCGAGGGTATCATGGACGGGGTTGCCGATACGCCGGAGAAAATGAACAAGTATATCAGGACCATCTATGACAAGGCGAATGATATGGACCGGTTGATCAATGAATTGACCACCTATTCGGGAATCGACAATAACAGGATTCCTTACACATTCCGCAGAATTAATGTGAGTGATTACTTCGGGGACTGTGTGGAAGAGGTCGGTCTTGATTTGGAGTCTAAGAATATTCAACTGAACTATGATGCGCTGATTGAGCCTTCTACACAAATTATTGCGGATCCCGAACAACTTAAGCGTGTAATCAATAATATCATAAGTAACAGCGTAAAATATATGAATAAAGAAAAAGGAGTGATCGACATCCGCATTTTGGACGAGGTGGATTCGATACGCGTAGAAATTGAAGATAACGGCATGGGAGTTGCAGCGAAGGATCTGCCGAACATTTTTGAGAGATTCTACCGTACGGACGCTTCCCGTAATTCATCCAAGGGCGGCAGCGGAATAGGATTATCTATTGTTAAGAAAATCATAGAGGATCATGGCGGATATATCTGGGCGACAAGCAAGGAGAACGAGGGAACTTGTATGCATTTTGTAATTCGTAAGTATCAGGCACCGCCGGAGGAATAGCAGACGGCGTCACGATGACGGAAAATTGACTGATGAAATAGTAGGAGGCAGGGAAAGGAAGGGACGTATGAGCAAAATATTGATAATAGAAGATGAAGAGGCAATTGCTGATTTAGAGAAAGATTATCTGGAACTGAGTGATTTTGAGGTAACGATTGAGAATACCGGCGATAAAGGATTAGAGACTGCCATGGAGGGTGATTTTGATCTTGTGATTCTGGATTTGATGCTGCCGGGTGTGGACGGGTTTGAAGTTTGTAAGAAAATCCGTGAGAAGAAAAACATTCCGATCATCATGGTATCCGCTAAAAAAGACGATATTGATAAGATTAGAGGACTCGGGTTAGGTGCCGATGACTATATGACGAAGCCGTTCAGTCCTTCCGAACTGGTGGCGCGAGTCAAAGCGCATATGGCGCGTTATGACAGGCTGGTAGGCAGTAACCAGAAGATGAATGATATTATAGAAATCAGAGGATTAAAGATCGATAAGACGGCGAGAAGGGTCTATGTGGATGGGGAAGAGCGAGTCTTTACGACGAAAGAATTTGACCTCTTGACGTTCCTTGCGGAGAATCCGAATCATGTGTACTCGAAGGAAGAGTTATTCCGCGAAATCTGGGATATGGATTCGATCGGAGACATTGCAACCGTCACTGTTCATATCAAGAAAATCCGTGAGAAGATAGAGTTTGACACCGCCAAACCGCAATACATTGAGACGATTTGGGGCGTAGGATACCGATTTAAGATATAGAAGGCAGAGACAGCATGATTAAAGAAAGAATTCTTTACGAAGATGAGGACATTATTGTTTGTCGCAAAGCTTCCGGTATCGCGACGCAGACAGCCAGAGTAGGACAAGCTGACATGGTAAGTGAAATTATGAATTATCTGATGCATGCGGGAGGCGGTCAAGATAAAACGAGCGGCAGCCAAAGACAAAACAACGGCTCTGGATGCCAGGGCGGAGAAAACCGAAATACTCCGTATGTGGGAGTCGTGCATCGGCTTGACCAGCCGGTGGAAGGCATTCTGGTGTTTGCCAAGAATAAGCAGGCGGCAGCCGGACTGAGCAGACAGATTTCTGAGAATGGCGTGGAGAAATATTATTATGCCGTTGTGTGCGGGCAAGGGTTTGTAAAGAGCGGGAGACTTACGGATTATCTATTGAAAGATGCGCGTACCAATACTTCCCGCATTACACCGTCAGAAGTGAAGGGCGCTAAGATGGCGGTACTTGATTATGAGATTCTTGATGAAGCTTTTGCGACGGAGGAAGAGTATGCAGAACTTGGGCGGGGACAGGAAACAAATAAAGAGGCGGTAATACGTCCGCTTCAGATTGGTCTTGCAAGAATCCGTCTTCATACCGGCAGACATCACCAGATCCGGGTACAGATGAGTCATGCAGGAATGGGTCTTTTGGGGGATTATAAATATGCTGATGCCGATGCAGTAAAAATATCTGAGAAGATGCATGTAAAAAATGCAGCGTTGTGCGCGTACCATTTGTCTTTCAGACATCCGCGAACAGAGAAGAAGATGCAGTTTGAAATAAAACCGGAAGGGAAGATTTTCCAAAAGTATGTTGCGCGGCAAATTGTATAGTAGACGATAAATTTTGTATAATAGATAATAGAAGATAAAATATAAAAGATAAATTTTAGAAAATATTATGTAAGTATACTGAGAAGCAGAGAAGATAAAATTTCTGCTTCTTTTTTATGATACACAGAAAGGCGGAGACGAACCATGGATTCCAAGGCAGCACAAACGCACAAGCTGATTAAAATATGCATTATATTTGTCGGAGTGTGGTTTTTCTTCCGATATTTGTTTACGCTGGTCGCTCCGTTTATTCTGGCATTTTTACTGATTACTCTGTGTTATCCGCTACTGGTGCGCATACAGAAAAAAATTCCCGTCAAGAAAAAATTTCTGGCAATGGGGATGATTGTACCGTGTATACTTCTTATAGCGGCTGTTTTATGGGCCATTATGATATTTGGAGGCAGGCAGTTAGAGGGACTGCCTGCATTTTGCGCGCAGGTAGGGGAGCAGCTTGAAGTTTTCTTCCATCGGTGCTGCTGCGGGCTGGATGGTAAGTTTGGATGGAACGGACGGCAGATTGAGAAATTTGTCATTGAGCGGATGACCATTATTATGGAAAATGTTCAGGTACAGGTGATGCCTAGAATTTTATCGTCGTCTTATAACTGCTTCAAAGGAATTTTCGCGGCATTCGGGTTTCTTGCCATAACATGTATTGCGGCTTTCTTATTGGAAAAAGAGTATGCAGGCATTGTTGAAGGATTAAAGAAATCGGAGGAACTGCGGTTGGTATGGCTGGTCGTGGAAGGCGTTTTATCTTATATCATAACGTTTATCAAGGCGCAGGGAGTCATCTTGTGCATTATCAGCATTTTATGCTGTGTAACGCTTAGTATCGCGGGAGTGCCGGGAGGGATACTGCTCGGTATTCTGGCAGGAGTTTTGGATGTATTACCTTTTATCGGAACGGGTATCGTACTGGTGCCCTTATCGGTCTGGCAGTTGCTGAACGGTCAGTATGTACAGACGATAGTATGTTTGATTCTGTACGGAGCATGCATTCTGACCAGAGAAATGTTAGAACCGAAGCTGATTGGCAAAAGAATCGGAGTTGCGCCCATTCTTATGCTGCTGTCAGTCTATGCGGGCGTGAAGCTGTTCGGCGTCGGCGGTATTATCAAGGGACCGTTTGCGTTGATTGTAATTATGGAGATTTTCAAAGTGCTTGGCACGGAGGACAATGGGACTGAGAATCATGATGAACAAAAGGAAGCAGAGATTGTTTGACGAAAAAGAATCCTTCGATTATGATGAAAAGAGTATAAGAAATATTTCCTTTAAAAGAGTAAGAGTATAAAGAGTATAAAAGGTATAAAATCAGAATGAGTGTAGAAAAATCGGCCCCAAAGAAATTGAACGGGGATAAATCAGGCCACACGAAGATCTGCCAATATATTGTCATGATTTATTTTCTTGTGATGACGACGGTCTATCCTCTGTATGCGCCGGGCGGGTATATGCATATCGGTCAGGTTAAGTATGAGTTTTTTCGCGGTGTAAGTTTTGTAATGACTGCATCCCTCATCGCGGTTATTCTATGTTCATTCCTGATGCATAGAGAGAATAACTGGCTGCTTAGCCACTACAAGCGGATGTCTGTGACGGACTGGTTCGCGTACGGATATCTGGTGGCAGTGATGATTTCATATCTGTGTTCCCCGTACAAGGAGAATGCATTGTGGGGAGCCGAAGGCTGGTATATGGGCGTGATTACCCAAATGATATTCGTCCTGATCTACTTCTTTTTCTCGCGGTATTTCCATGCGGATGTGAGGTGGTTTGGGATATGGATGCTGTCATCGGCGATTGTGTTTGTGCTAGGGATATGTAACAGATACTCTGTTTATCCGATTGTAATGCAGGGGCAGACGGAAGGGTTTATATCCACGCTCGGAAACATTAACTGGTTTTGCGGGTACTGGTCCGTAACGGCGCCTATAGGAATCGCAGCATACTGGAGCAGCGACAAACTATGGATTCGGACATTAACAGGAACTTATAGTGTGATTGCAATGGTTTCCGGAATAACGCAAGGGAGCAGCAGCGCGTATCTGGTGTTTATAGCAATGCTTCTTGTGCTATTTATATTGTCTCTAAACAACAACAGGAGGCTGTACCGTTTTCTTGAACTATGTATGATGTTCGCCGCAAGCTGTCAGTTCGGAAGGATTATGAAGTATTTGCCGGGACTGGAATATAATTATGAAATATATGATGCCAAATCGATGATTTCTTATGTATTGCTGGATAGCAATAGTACCATATGGGCGTTTATGGTTTTGCTTGGATGTTATGTATTGTTCCGTGTGCTGGAGAAAAGAGGTCGGTTTCATATAGAGAAGCATAAATGGCTGTGGGGAATCCTGACGATAGCAGTGATGTTTACGGTTGCGGTTACTGTGCTTTTGTGGCTCTTTGACAGTGATGTACTGAACTTATGTGATATACCGCCACGGACGCCGGATGAAGACGTCAGTCTTGGGATTTATTTTGACGAAGAGTGGGGAAACGGCAGAGGCGCAGCGTGGAATTGCGGTATGGAAGCATACCGCAATATGGATGTCTTACATAAAGTCGTAGGAATAGGATCGGACTGCTTTGCCGATTATGTATATAGCATACCGGAATCGGCAGACAAATTGATTGAGCAGTTTGATGATCTGAGGCTGACCAATGCACACAGTGAGCCCATTACGCTATTGGTAAATATAGGTATGCTGGGAGTTGTGTGCTATATAGGGATTATGGCGACCGGATTTGTAAGGTTTTTAAGGGGAGCCGGCCGGCAGCCTGTTTTGTATCTGTGTGCCGTCAGCGTTCTGACATATATAGCACACAATCTGGTAAGCTTCCAACAAGTGTTAAATACGCCTTTTATTTTTATCATACTTGGAATAGGTGAAAAGTATTATGCGGGTACGAGGCAGAGAATAACAGCAGAAGGAACATGAGATGAGTAACAAGATAGGAAGGATTCATAAGAGAAAGGGCGATCCTGCGCATATGGGTGCGGATATAACGGGGCGGGCTGCGCAATATTTTGTCGCGGCTTTGACCGTCGCAATATGCATGATCGTGCCGCTGTATGCGAAGGATGGCTATAATCAGATAGGAAATGCCAAGTTTGAAATCTATAGGGTAATTATGATGGCAGGATGCCCGGTCATTCTTGTGTTAGCAACAGCTTGTACGGTTTTTGAGATAAAAGCAAATGAGAAAATAAAGATATCCGTCACAGACGTGTTTGTGGCTGCATATTTACTCCTGACATGTGTGTCGGTAATATCGGGAGGATATTATGAGGATGCCTTGTGGGGATATTATGGTTGGAACATGGGCTTGATGTCCCAGATCAGTTTTGTGCTGCTTTATTTCCTCCTGTCAAGATTCGGAAGATACTATCGATTGATGATTATGGCATTTTGTGGTACGGCGGTCGTCGTGTATTGGATAGGAATCCTGCATCGTCTTATGATTGACCCAATCGGCTTCTATGACGGTTTGGAATATTTTCAGAAAGCACAGTTCCTGTCCACACTTGGGCAGGCGTCATGGTATGGAAGTTTTCTGACGGTAACACTGCCGATGGGTATCGGTGTTTTTCTGTATGCACGGAACAGGGTGTGGAGGGTACTTGGCTGTATCTATACGATAATCGGATTCTGTACGCTGGTGACGCAGAATAGTGACAGCGCGTACTTCGGACTGGCAGGTGCAATGCTTCTCTTTTTCCTGCTATCGGCGGGAGAGAGAGAAACGATGTGCCGTTTTACAGGGGTACTTACGCTTCTCTTCGCATCGGGCAAGCTTATGTATTTTCTGGTGCGGATGAACCCTAATCCCGAACTGGAAGCTGATTTTGTGACGAAGATTATGTGGACATCGGACGTAACCTTGGCGTTATTTCTTATTTGTCTTATGCTGACAATTCTGCTGTATATGATAGGCAGGAAAGAGTCACAGATGAAATATCCGACAGCTTTGATGTGCAGGATGAGGGTAATTGTAGCGATAACGGCAGCCGTGGCGATAGCGGCAGCTGTTGTACTGATCGTTTTACAGACGCGGGGAATACTGCCGGGGAGGGTATCAGACAAACTGGCGGATATTTCTTATTTTAACTGGAATGACAGTTGGGGGAACGGAAGAGGAAGAATATGGCGGTTCAGTGTGAAAGTTTTTTCCGAAGAAAAGTGGTGGCATAAGCTGTTCGGAATCGGGCCGGACTGCTTCAGCAGTTATTTGAACGCTTACTACAGTGCAGAAGAGGCGTTACTTTGGGGCGAGAAACAGTTGACGAACGCACATAATGAATGGCTGAATATTCTGATCAATGCCGGTATCATGGGAGCGGCGGCATATTTGGGAATCTATGTGACGGCAATCAGGAGTTTTATGCAAAACCATCGGCAGGATATACTGCTTGCCGGAATCGCGGCGGCTTGCATATCTTATATGTGTTATAACTTTTTCTGCTATCAACAGGTACTCTGCACGCCGTTTATATTTATATTGATGGGGATTGGGGAGTATATTGTCAGAAAGAAATCTGAATCAAGGTGAGAATGGAGGTAAAGTATGGGGATTGGTACAAATCAGAGGGAAATTTTGCAGCATTTTAAGCTGGAAGGCGGGATAGCGGACGTAACGAATCACGGCAGCGGACATATCAATCATACGTTTCTGGTGACCACGGATGGGGAGAAGAGGTATATTTTACAGAGAATCAATACGGATATTTTTCATGATACGGACGGACTGATGGAAAATATCGTGAATGTGACATCCTATCTGCGCGAGAGAATTATACAAGCGGGCGGGAACCCGGAGCGGGAGACGATGACAGTAATACCGACGAAAGACGGAAAATATTATTATACCGATATGGACGGGAGCAATTGGCGGGTTTATTTGCTAATTGAACATATTATTTCACTGGATCAGGCGCAGAGTACGGAGGAGTTTTACGCAAGCGGTCTTGCCTTCGGCAGATTTCAGGCGCAGCTTGCAGATTATCCGGCAAAGACACTGCATGAAACAATTCCCGATTTCCACAATACGCCTAAGCGGTATCAGGCTTTTGAACAGGCTGTGGCAGAAGATGTCTGTCACAGAGCGGAATCTGTGGCGCAGGAGATTGCGTTCATCAGGGCGCGTAAGGAGGAGATTTCTGTTCTGACGGATTTACTACAGAAGGGAGAACTGCCCCTGCGCATTACGCACAATGACACGAAACTCAATAATATTCTGCTGGATGCCGATACACATGAAGCGGTGTGCATTGTGGATTTGGACACGATTATGCCGGGATTGTGTGCATATGATTTTGGAGATGCGATTCGTTTCGGTGCAAATACGGCGACGGAGGATGAGACGGATTTAGATAAGGTTTCACTTTCAATGGAACTGTATCAGGCTTACGCCAAAGGATATATGGAAGGCTGCGGCGGGCGGCTTACGGAGAAGGAGGTGGAAACGCTTCCTCTGGGTGCGAAGACAATTACACTGGAACAAGGCATACGGTTTCTGACGGATTATTTGCAGGGAGATACATATTATCATACCGAGCGAGAAGGACAGAATCTTGATCGCTGCCGTACACAGCTTGCGCTCGTGGCGGATATGGAACGCAAGTGGGAACAGATGCAGTTATAAGTGCGGACTTTATATGGTTGCAGGCGGATACTTGCGGAGAACATTGTGTTATTGTATTTTTTAAGGTATTTTTTAAAAAGATAGCGGTTGACAAAGTACATTCATGCGGCTAGAATAAATAAAAATATAACCGTTTTGTCGGTACGGCAGGAGAACGGTTATCAGACAAACAGACGTGGCGAAGAAGAGAATAGTACGGATGGGAAGCGTTACAGAGAGAGGACTTACGGTGGAAGGTCCTTACGGGGAGTATCCGGAACCGGACTCGGAGCCCTGTGTGATAAGCACAGCGTAGCACCGGCGATAGCGGTATGAGAAGCAGAACATGTATAGTCATGTTAATTAGGGTGGTACCGCCGAGATTTCGGTCCCTTTACGGGATGGGAGTTTCGGCGGTTTTTTGATATTATGTTCGAAAATGAATTCAGAAAGGAATCTCGGTAAAATATGTTTAGTAAGAAGGAGGAGACAACAAAATGGCTGACAAGAAATTAGTAGAAGCAATCACTTCCATGGAAGATGATTTTGCGCAGTGGTACACCGACGTGGTGAAGAAAGCGGAACTGCTTGATTACACAAGTATCAAGGGGTGTATGGTATTTAAACCGGCAGGCTACGCAATCTGGGAACTGATTCAACAGCAGATGGACGCAATGTTTAAAGAGACAGGAGTGCAGAACGTATATCTGCCTATGTTTATTCCCGAAAGCCTTCTAAATAAAGAGAAGGATCATGTGGAAGGATTTGCGCCGGAAGTAGCTTGGGTGACACACGGCGGTATGCAGCCTCTGCAGGAGAGACTGTGTGTCAGACCTACATCGGAGACGTTATTCTGCGATTATTATAAGAATGCGGTACAGTCCTACCGCGACCTGCCTCAGGTATGCAACCAGTGGTGTTCCGTGGTACGCTGGGAGAAGGAGACAAGACCATTCCTCAGAAGCCGCGAGTTCTTATGGCAGGAGGGGCATACCGCCCACGCGACGGCTGAGGAGGCTGAGGAGAGAACAATTCAGATGCTAAATGTATATGCGGATTTCTGCGAGAATGTGCTTGCGATTCCCGTCATCAAGGGACGCAAAACAGACAAAGAGAAATTTGCAGGCGCAATTGCAACATATACGATTGAAGCATTGATGCATGACGGCAAGGCATTACAGTCCGGTACGAGCCATAACTTCGGCGACGGTTTTGCCAAGGCGTTCGATATTCAGTTTACGGACAAAGACAATACGCTCAAATATGTGCATCAGACATCATGGGGTACGACTACGCGTCTGATTGGCGCGGTGATTATGGTACACGGAGACAATTCGGGACTTGTGCTGCCTCCTAGAATCGCACCTACACAGATTATGATTATTCCTATTCAGCAGAAGAAGGAAGGTGTGCTGGATAAGGCATATGAGTTAAGAGATAAACTGAGCAATTTCCGTGTGAAAGTGGATGATGCGGATAAGAGCCCTGGATGGAAGTTCTCAGAGCAGGAGATGAGAGGCATTCCGATTCGCGTGGAAATCGGGCCTAAGGATATTGAGGCGAATAAGTGCGTTATCTGCCGCCGTGATACAAGGGAGAAGATAGAAATATCCTTGGATGAACTGGAAATAAAGGCAGGAGAGATTCTGGACAGAATACAGACAGAAATGTTGGAGCGGGCAAGGACGCACAGGGATGCACATACTTATGAAGCGAAGAATATGGATGAATTCCGTAGACTGTTTACGGAAAAATCCGGTTTCGTTAAGGCGATGTGGTGCGGTGAGCAGGCATGTGAGGATAAGATTAAGGAAGAACTTGCCGTGACAAGCCGCTGTATGCCGTTTGAACAGGAAAACATCAGCGACGTATGCGTATGCTGCGGGAAATCTGCCAAGAAGATGGTTTATTGGGGAAGAGCGTACTAGAGATATATATTGTGAATAAGGTGATAGAAGGGAGAATGATAAAATGAATGTATTGGTTATTAACTGTGGTTCTTCTTCGCTGAAATATCAGTTAATCAACAGCGAATCGGAAGAAATATTGGCTAAAGGCTTATGTGAGAGAATCGGAATCGATGGCAGCGCCATTGTTCACCAGCCTGCAGGCGGTGATAAGGTGAAAACAGAAGCGGATATGCCGAATCATACGGCGGCAGTGAAGCTGGTGATTGAGAAGCTGACCGATCCGCAGGTAGGCGTGATCAAGACGCTTGATGAGATTGATGCAGTCGGACACCGTATTGTACATGGCGGAGAGAAATTTGCATCATCCGTTGTACTGAATGAGGAAGTGCTTGAGGCGATTGAACAGTGTAATGACCTTGCGCCGCTTCACAATCCGGCAAATCTGATCGGAATTAATTCTTGTAAAGAGATTATGCCTGATGTACCGATGGTTGGTGTGTTTGACACGGCGTTTCATCAGACTATGCCGAAAAAGGCATATTTATATGGACTTCCGTTATCCTATTATGAGAATTACAAAGTGCGCCGTTATGGTTTTCACGGCACAAGCCATGATTTTGTGTCCAAACGTGCTGCACAGATTCTCGGAAAAGATATCAAAGACCTGAAGATTATCGTATGTCATCTTGGCAACGGCGCGTCAGTATCTGCGGTGAAATACGGGAAGTCTGTGGATACGTCTATGGGACTGACTCCACTAGAGGGGTTAATCATGGGAACGCGTTCGGGCGATCTGGATCCGGCGATTATTACGTTTATTGCCGAGAAAGAAGGCATCAGCGCGGCGGAAGTGATTAATGTATGCAATAAGAAATCCGGTGTACTCGGTTTGTCCGGCGGCGTATCCAGCGACTTTCGTGATTTGGCGCAGGCACAGGCACAGGGAAATGAGGCGGCTAAGACGGCATTAGAGACCTACGCATATCGCGTAGCGAAATATATCGGCGCATATGCGGCAGCCATGAACGGAGTAGATGTGATTGTGTTTACAGCAGGCGTCGGGGAGAACAACGCTGAGGCAAGAGCATTGATCGGAGAGTATCTCGGTTATCTCGGAACCAATATTGATTCGGAGAAGAATAAGCTCCGCGGAGAAGAAGTTATTCTGTCTGATGAGGGCGCGAAAGTTACCACGATGGTGATTCCCACGAACGAAGAGCTTGCCATTGCGCGGGAGACCGTGCGTCTGGTGGAGGTGTAAAGGTTTACCATGAACGAATCTGTACAAGAATACAGAAGCCTTTTATCCGACAATCCGGCGAGGGCAGAGAAACAACTCTATAAATTAGCGAAAAAGGGGGACTTACAGGCGCTGGAGGTCTTGAACGCGTATTATGAACAATGCGTAACGAAAGCGAAAACACCTAAAGAAGCATCTGTAATTCGCAAAAAAGCATTGAAAGCGGCATTGCTCGGCGCTAAGCATAACAGCCCTTACTGGCTGATATGGGTAGGAGAAATGTACCGCTACGGAGTTGGAACGGATAGAGACGAAAGAAAAGCTTTTTCCTATTACGAAAAAGCGGCTGCGCTTGGAGATGTGGACGGCATTGTCAAAGTTGGCCGTGCCCATTTAAATGGTATTGGTGTTCCTGTAGATTACCAGAAATCCATGCATTTTTTTGAATTGGCAGCAAGTCAGAACAACCCGGAAGCTATGGTGATGATTGCCTATCAGTGTGAAAACGGAAAAGGCACCTCTATCGATTATGAAAAAGCGCTGGAGTGGCTGGCGCGGGCGGAACAGAGCTGTGGCTTATGGCTGAAGCAGGAATTATCGGAAGCAGACAGGAAATATTATGAATCATTGTTGCAGGACGTGGACGATAAACGGAAACATTGCGCGGCAGTTTCTTATGCGGAACGGATAGGAAATGAAAGCCTTCCGATGGAACAGAGAAAAGAGACATTTTTGCAGCTTTCGGAGCTTGCG